>CBFDAH010000025.1:0-23550 GCA_965602785.1 uncultured Syntrophobacterales bacterium | reverse complement strand
AGCTCACCAGGGTCTTTTCCTTGGGCAGTTGATAGAAGGAGTTGTTGATTTCCACGGTGTGAAACTTTTGCTGGTAGTAGCCCAGGAAGTCCGCCTTGGCTAAGCCGGCAGGGTAAAACGGCCCCCGCCAGTGGTCATAGTGCCACCCCGAGGTGCCGATATGGATAGCTCCTGGTCTCGTCATGGGACTTTTATCAATAATTATGGGGCGAGGGGGGTTCCTAGGGGCTGGAAGCTCGTGCCCGGGCCGCGCCTCCCTGCCCCTTCTCCCACAGCCTCTCCTCCAACCCCTTAGGGGCGCAATTTATTGCGTCCTCAGGGCTTGATAAATCAAGCCCCTCCAAAAGGGTGGAAGGGGAGTCGTAAGGGCACGGCTTGCCATGCCTGTAGGGGCGGGTTTTAAACCCGCCCCCATAAGTCCTCCGGCCCGCCCCTCAAGATACTTTCGCAACAATCTGGTCACAGCCGCAACCGATAAATGGTCTCAAAGGAGTTGAACAGGTCCAGGTACTGCTCCAGGTGGGAGGTCAAAAGAAATTTTTCCCGCACGGTTTGCCGGGCCTTTTCCCCCAGCCTGCGCCTCAGGTCCGGGTCTTTGAGCACCTGCGCGATCCTGGCGGCCGCCTTTTCGATGGAGGCCACGAGAAAGCCGTTGACCCCGTCTTCGATCTGGTAGCGGATACCCCCCGCCGCGCCCCCGACCACTGCGGCCCCCTTCCACATGGCCTCCGTCACCGTAAGGCCGAAGCCCTCCCGGATGGATTTTTGCACTACCACTGCGGCCCGGCGCTGGAGGGCGTTGACCAAAGCCGTATCCTGAACGCTCAGGATGATAAGACGGTCTTCTTGTTTCTCCAGCAGTCTCTGGTAAACTTCAGGCCCCTCCGGATCGTCGGTGGCCACGTTGCCCAGAAGTACCAGGGTGCAATCCACTTCTTGGCGGGCCAGCTTGAAGGCCTCGATCACCCCTTCCGGATCCTTCCAGGGGTCGAAACGGGAAATTTGCACCACCAGAGGCAGATCCGTGGGAATCCCGTAGTGGCGGAGGCGCTCCTCCATTTCGGTGTCGCTCATCTCCCGGTTTTTGGTGGTAAAGGGGTCGATGCCCGGGGAAAAGTCCAGTTGCGGGATATTCAGGTCTTGCCAATATTCCTTAAGGGACAAGACCACCGCGTCATATTTTTCGATGCTAACCCGGAGGTAGCGCCACAGGTCCGGGTGGGGCTCGGTCAGATCCAGGTGGCAGCGCCAGATCCACGGCCCCAGCTTGCGGTAGTGGTGGATCAGGGGAAGGGGTTGGGGATCGTGGATAATAACAAAATTATGGTCGTCCAGGTGGTTGCGCACCGCGTTTTCGTAAATGACTTCCTGGTAAATCTGGCACTTCCGGTCAGTGAGGTTGATTTCCCCCCCTTGCAGGGCATTGTGCATCTTTTTGGTAATGCTGAAAAAGTCCGGAGCGCCCTGAATCACTCGCCAGCCCGTTTTGATCCCCAGGGTGTTCATGAGGAGCGTCAGGGACGACAATGTTTCGGCCACGCCGCCGCCGTAGTAGGTAGAGTTTACGTGGACCACGTGGAGGTGCTGCAAGGCCCTGGCCTTCTGGTGGAGTCGGGCCACCGCCTCGGCGCCGATGAACGGCTCATAATCTTCTAGCTGGGTAAGCCTGGGGAAATCCATGGGTTCACCTCCACCTCAGCGGCCTTCAAAAACAAGCCTTGCTAGTTGCGGTTATAATAAAAAATCGAATCGTTGTTCAAGCTAGACGCCAAAGAGGAGTTCTGGTCATGGAAAAACTTATCAAGCAATGGCTTCTCGAACCCTGGGTGCTCAAACTCGTCATCACCATTGTCGGCCTCCTGGTCATCAGGCTAATCCTCGGAACCCTGCGGCGCAACCTTCCCCGCTATGTCAAAGAGTCTCAGGCCCGGTATCGGGTCCGCAAACTGATTTCCTTGGGCGGATATCTGCTGGTGCTCCTTTTTCTGGCCCTGGTTTTCAAAAAAGAATTGGGCGGTTTGACCGTGTTCCTGGGTTTGGCCAGCGCCGGGCTGGCTTTTGCCCTCCAGGAGGTCATTATCAGCCTGGCCGGCGGCATCGCCATCGCCACCGGCAATTTTTACAACACCGGGGACCGTATAAAAATCGGCGGCATCACCGGAGATGTCTTTGACATTGGGGTACTGAGCACTACCCTGATGGAGTGCGGTGAGTGGGTCAAGGCCGACCTGCCCACCGGCCGCCTGGTCCGGCTGGCCAACAGCCAGATCTTCCGGGAGCCGGTTTTTAACTATTCCGTAGATTTCCCGTTTCTCTGGGATGAAATCACCATCCCGATCAAATACGGCACGAATTATAATTTGGCCCAGGAGATTTTTACCCGCACGCTCACCGAAGTTGTGGGCGATTACGTCGAGTATGCCAAGCGAGCCTGGAAAGATATTGTCACGAAATACTTTACTGAAGAAGCCATGATCGATCCCGAAGTCACCTTGACCTTTCACGACAACTGGATTGAGCTGACCGGGCGGTTCATTACTGACTATCGGAAGCGGCGCCACACCAAGGATAAGATCTTCACACGTCTCCTGGAAGAGATCGACAAAACCGATGGTCAGGTGGGCATTGCCACCACCACTTTCGAATTAGCGGAGTCCCCCCCGCTACACGTGCGCCTCACCGGCACGTAAACCAGAAATATTTGTACGCCCCGGCGGCCTAGATCGGAACCCTAGTACTTAATTGCCAAAGTTAGCGAATATTTAAAAGCCGTTTTTATTCCCCCCTTTTTTAAAGGGGGGTTAGGGGGGATTTCTCTATCTGCTTGAAAATCCCCCTATATCCCCCTTTTTCAAAGGGGGACTTTATGCGTTCTTGATCTTTAAGGAGGCTCGCAATGTCTTACGCTGATTTTCGCAACCAAGTACTAGACCGGAGCCCTAGTTGGCTCCTGCAGAGCGTTTCCCGGCCGCCTTTTTCAGGTCGGCTTTTTGGACCGGCTCTTTTTGTCCTCTTCTTCGGTCAGGGCGGTGAACCCCGAGACAATATCCAGCAGTTCTTCGGTGATGGACATCTGGCGCTGCTGATGGAAAAAGGCCCACAATTCCCCCAGCCGTTCCTCGATGTTCCTCTCGGCCCCCTGCATGGACCTGAGGCGGCTGGCGTGTTCACTGGCCAGGGACTCAGCAAAGGCGTGGTACAAAGAGACGAACAGGTGCTGCCGGACCAGCCTCCTAAACAGCAGATCCCAATCCATGGTAAAGGTGGGCAAGCGGCGGGTGGGCCAGGGTTTTTTCTGAAAGCTGGTCAGCCACCATTCCTCCACCGGCAAAAGGTGCGTCGTGGTGGGTCGGTACGCCGCGGCGGAGATGTGTTTGTTGAAGAGCAGCACGACCCGGGTGGTTTTATCCTGGACATGCCACTTCTCCAGTTCCATGAGAACCTGATGCGCCTGGGGAACAACCCCCGAGGCCGAGGAGGGCACCGAGAACGTCCTGGTTACCGGCTGACCTGCGTCTTGGAGCCGGTCGGCGATGCGCAGCCCCACGGCCAGGACGACCCGCTGGGGAATCTCCACCCCCAGGCCGTCCATGGTTTCAAGGGCATGGGTCAGAATTTGCTCATTGAGCTGGCCGCACATGCCTTGATCCGAGCCGAAGACCACGGCTCCCAACTTATCGGAGGACCGCACCTCTGCCAGGGCCAGGGCTTCCGGCCGGTTTTTCAAGAGGATTTGAAAACCCAGCCGCACCGCCCGGTTGTATTCTTCCAAGGATTGGACCGCCTGCTCATACTGGCGGATGCTCACCGCGGCCAGGGCCTTCATGGTCTTGACCACGGAGTGCAGGTCATCAGCGGTCTTGATTTTCCCTTTTAGCCCTTCCAGAGACGGCATGTTTAGGCCTCACCGGCTGCTGTCAGCCCTCTGAAGTCAAAGAATAACAGGTCCATCAACTGAATTTTCCCGTAAAATCGCCGCTTAAAGGGATGCCACGGCCTCCCCGGCCACTTCGAGCACAGCCTCCTGGTCCGCTTCACTGAACGCCTCCCCGGCGCTGAACCGGGCGCAGACACCGGGCAAAAAGGTGGTGACTGCGTGCCGGATGCGGCGCTCCGCCTTACCCATCTGCACCAGGGGCACCTCATCCAAGAGGCCGCTGGTCACCGCCACCAGGGCGGCAAGCTGCTCAGGTACGGGAATCGGCTCATACTGGGGCTGCTTGAGTATTTCCCTGACCCGGCGGCCCCGTTCCAGGGTCTTCTGGGTATCTTCATCGAGGCGGGTGCCGAACCGGGCAAAGGCCTCCAGCTCTTCGAACTGGGCATAAGACAGCCGCAGATCACCCGCCACCGCCCGGTAGGCGGGAAGCTGGGTTTTGCCCCCCACCCGGGAAACGGATTTCCCCACGTCCACCGCCGGCAGAAGGCCTTTTTGGAACAAGTTAGGAGACAGGTAAATCTGGCCGTCAGTAATGGAAATCAGGTTGGTGGGAATATAGGCGGCCAGGTTCTGGGCCTCGGTCTCCACAATGGGCAGCGCCGTGAGAGAGCCGCCGCCGTATTCCTCCCGTAGGTGAGTGGAGCGCTCCAGCAGCCGGGAATGAATGAAAAAGATATCCCCGGGATAGGCCTCCCGGCCCGGCGGGCGTTTGAGGAGCAGGGACAGCTCGCGGTAGGCCCGGGCATGGAGGGTCAGGTCGTCGTAAACCACCAGGACGTCCCGGCCCTGCTCCATGAAATACTCGGCCATGGTGGTGGCGGCATACGGAGCCACAAATTGCAGCCCTGGAGGGTCTTCCCCGCTGGTAACCACCACGATGGTGTAGGACAGCGCCCCAAAGCGGCGCAGGTCGGCGATGACTTTGGCCACCTGGGCATTCTGCTTGCCGATGGCGCAGTATACGCAAAGAACGTCCTTGTCCCGTTGATTGATGAAGGTGTCCAGGGCAATGGCCGTTTTGCCGGTCTGCCGGTCCCCCAGGATGAGCTCCCGCTGGCCCCGCCCGATGGGGATGAGGGCGTCCACCACCTTGAGCCCGGTCTGGAGCGGCACCGTGACCGGGGCCCGGTCCATGATGGCCGGAGCCTCCCGTTCCACCGGGCGCCGCTCTGCGCCCCTCAGCGGTCCCAAATCATCCAGAGGACGCCCCAAGGGGTCCACCACCCGGCTAATCAGGCCCGGGCCCACCGGGACGTCCAGAACCCGGCCGGTGGGGTGCACCTCGGCGCCGGCGTGCAGGTCGGCGCTTTCATCCAGAAAAATGATCCCCACCTCTTCCACATCCAGGTTGAAGACCATGCCCAGCCGATTTCCCGGAAACCGCACCAGTTCTTCGGATTTGACATCCCGCAACCCCTTCACCCGGGCGATCTCCTGGCTGACAAAGGTGACCGTGCCCACCTCCTGGACCCGCACCTCGGGGCGAAAGCGGGCTAAGCCCTCATCAAGAGGCGTAAAGGATGCATCCAACATATCCTTGAGACAATCCGGATGTTTTTTTCGGTTATTCATAATGAGAAGGTGTTGCACCTAACCTTTAATGTGGGAAGTCACGGGCCGTTGGCCCCGGCCCCAACTTTGGACCTTGAACTTTGAACTTTTTTTAATCTTATAGCGCGGCCCTCTCCTCCAGGGCCCCCCTGATTTCCCCTTCCAGGTCCGTTAGATAATTATCCAGGCTCCAGGCGATCTTGTGCCCCGGAACCTTCACTTCTATACCCGAAATCACCTCAGGCGCCAGATGATACCGGATAGCCACATCATGGGTCACATATTGGTGTAAGTTTCTGGTAATTTCCCCCTGGGCAGCTTCCGGCAACGGAAAGGCGCTGGTGACCACGACCTCCCCGCCGGTTTCCAGGGCTTCCCCCAGTTCCTGACGCCGCTCCGGGGTGAGCTCCGCCAGGCGGCGGGCAAAGGCCTCCACCATCTGCTGCTCCAGGTCGGCATTGGCCAGGTCGCCCAGGGCCCGGCGGGCAATGGCGAAAATCTGCTGGCTGGCCCGCTCTCTGAGATCTTGTAAAAAGGAGACCTTTTCCCGGTCAATGGCGGCATACCACCTGGACTTGGTGTCCTCCACCTCCTCCCGGGCCTGGTCCAGGAGTTTCTTGCGCTCTGAGTCGGCATCCTCCCGGGCCTGGGACAAAAGGTCGGCCCGCTGCCCTTCCAGTTCCTCCACCTTCCCCTGATACAGGTGTAATTCTTTATCCGCCTCCTCTTCCCGTTCTTCAGCCTGGGCCAGGCGAGCCGCGATCTTCTCCTCCCGTTGGTCCATGGCCTTGATGATGCGCCCATACAAAAAATACTTGAGAAGGGCCACCAGGATCAGAAAATTGATGATCTGGGCGATTACCGTGAACCAGTCAATGAGCACAGGAATACTCGCTTCTTATTTGGCCACATAATCCCAAAAGGGATTGGCGAAGATCAAGATCATGGAAATAACAAAGCAGTAAATGGCCGTGGATTCGATCATGGCCAGGCCCACAAACAGCGTGCGAGTGATGGTGCCGCTCTCGTCGGGCTGCTGGGCAATGGCGGCCAGGGCCTGGGAAACGGCCCGCCCCTCCCCCAGGGCCGGACCCACCGAGCCGATGGCGATGGTCAATCCCGCCGTAACAATGGAGGCCAGGCCGATCACGCTGATGCTGTCCATAGAGGGTTCTCCTTAATTACGAGTCATCCGCATTTTCGGTGCGGTAAATGCTCCTGGTTTTCTCTTCCCGTTTCCGGAAGGCCTGGGTGGCTGAGGCGATGTAGACCATAGCCAGGACCGCAAAGATATAGGCCTGAATCAGCCCGGTCAACAGCCCCAGAGCCTGCATCACAACCGGCAAAAATAGCGGCGTCACCACCAGGAGAATGGCCGCAATCTTGGTGCCGCTCATGATGTTGCCGAAAAGCCGCACCGCCAGAGCCAGGGTCCGGGAAAACTCCCCGATAATGTGAAAGGGAAGCATCAAGGGTGTGGGTTGGACGTAGTGCCTCAAATATCCCCCCAGGCCCTGATCGAGGATGCCGTAAACCGGCACGGCCACGAACACGCAGATGGCCAGGGCCGCGGCGGTGGACAGCGACCCCGTGGGCGGCACATACCCCGGGATAATGGCTAGAAGATTGGCGAGGGCAATGAACAGAAACAGGGTCCCCACAAAAGGCAGGTAACGCTTGGGTTTTTCCTGGGAGATTTCGAAAATTTGCCCCCGGATGCCGTCTATCAGAACTTCCAGCAGGTTCTGCCAGCGGGAAAAACGCGTTTCTGAGGTCAGTCTTCGGGTCCCCAGCCAGGCAATCAATACCAATAGCGCCATCACTATCCAGGTATAAAAGATGGTGGCATTGAGAGACACCCATCCCCATTGCCAGAAGATCACGGCATCCGGGCTGATATCCTTCAGGCGCATGACATCCATGGATTTAACCTCGTTCGTCCGGAATCTGGGCGGGGCCCAGGTAGCGCACCAAAACGGTGCGCATGATCAAAAATCCTGCCAGAGCTGCTAGAAGCCGCTCCCATCTCCCCCCCATGATCAGGTAGAAGGCCATCAGCGTCAAGGCCAGGCGCAAGACCATGCTACCCAGGGAGACCAGCTCCGGGCGGCGGGCCCGGGGCAGGTAACGCACCGTGAACCACAGACCCCCGAAATACCCCAAGCCCACGACCAGGCCGGCACAGAAAGCACCGATGAGCGTGACCGCCTGAGTCATGCCGGGCTGCCGTTATCCCCTGGAGGCCACCGCCGGAGCAGGGCCCGCACCAGAAAAGGTGAAAAGAGACAGGTGCCCGCCGAGACCACCACCATGGCGGCGTAGACTTTGGGGGGCACCGCCCACTCTCCCAAAAGAAGTCCCTGCTCCATGATGATCATGGCGATTTCGGCCCGGGGCACCATGCTAAAACCCAGGAGCACCGCGCCGCTGCCTCCCAGGGCCACCCAGGCCGGGGCCCCATGCCCCACCACTTTGCCGAGGACCGCCACGATGAGCACCACCAGGCCGAATTCCAAGGCGTAGCCCATGACCTGGGGGTTGATATTTAACCCGATGCCAATAAAGAAAAATGGGCTGAAAAGCTCATAAAGCGACTCGAAAGAGGCGTCAATCTTCACGTGGTCGGGGTCCCGGCTGAACACCAGGCCGGCGAAGAAGGCGCCGATGGCCATGGAAAAGCCGATGAGGCCTGCCAGAGCCGCCATGATGAAAGCGATGGCCGCCACCACCAGCATAGGAACAGGCGGCGCGGTGGTAAATTGCTTGAAAAAGCCAGTTATCCGATGCTCCAGAAACTCGGCGAAAAGGAAGCAGAGACCGCTGAACAGGGCCAGTTTCACCAGTAAAAAAACCGCAGTCCCGGCCAGGACGGGCAGCACGGCGCCGTCCCCGCTTTTTAGCACCGGGGCCACCGCAAACAGCAGGGCCATTAAAATGATACCCGAAATGTCGTCCAGTTCGGCCACGTCAATCAGCAGCTCTCCCGCAGAGGATTCAATGGCCCCGGCTTCTTGCCAGATGCCCACCGAGACCCCGACGCTGGTGGCGGTAAGGGCGATGGCCACAAACAGGCTGGGGATCAGGTCCCAGCCCAGGACATAGGCAGACACGGCATACCCGGCCACGCCGCACAACAGGACCCCGCCGATCCAGATATAGCTGGCCCGGCGCAACTGCTGGAGGAGCCCGGTGATATTGCTCTCGAGGCCGATGCGGAACAGCAGAGTAATAATGCCGAAGGCCGCCAGGAACTCGAAAATCTCCCGGGCCGCAGCGTTCAGAAAATGAAAGCGCCAGTCCGCCAGGTTCAACAGAAACCCGAGCACCATGAACCCCACCAAAGGCGGCAGGCCGACTCTGGTGAAGGCGCTCCTCACCAGGATGGTCAGGACCAGGAGAAAGCCCACCAGGATGATCAACAGGGGATGATTTACCTGGGTCTCAATCACTCTTGCTCTCCCGCTGCATCCAGTACCAGGCGTTTATACAGCCGATGACCACCCCCACGAACAAAAGCATGATGGTCCAGGAAAAGCGGCTGGGCCACCGCATATCGATCCAGACGCCCAGGGCCACCCCGATGAGGGTGGGGATGGCCACCGACCAACCCACCAGCCCGAACATGCCGAGACCGAACCAGACCTTGGGACGATCCCCGCGCCTGGCCTCGAGCTTGCGGGTTTCTTTGGCGCCCACCTGCCGGCCGAACTCTTCCTCGTCGGGCGAGGGGTCCGGGTTGGTCTTGTCAATATCGTTCACGTTTTCCCAGGTTCATAAATTTTCTGACGATATCCGCTTCCAGCCTGGCTCCGGCTGCCAGCGCCTTTTTCTCCCGCTCATCTTTGACCTGGAACTCCTGCTCCACCGTCTGTCGGAGCAGGCCCAGCTCGGTGCTCTCTATCGCATTGCGGGTGGAGACCAGAACCTCATCACCCACCTTGACCAGGATGCCCTCATCCACGGCCACGAATTTCTCCTCACCCAGGGGGGTGATAAAGCTCAGGATGCCCGGGACCAGCGCCGCCACAAAATCGATATGCCGGGGCAACAGGCAAAAAGAGCCGTTTTCCGCCTCGGCAATGACTTTGGTAATCTCCTGGTCGATGACAATGTGGGTGGGTACCAACACCTTCAGCCGCATGTTCAAGCCTCGTCAATGGCGCCGATCATATAGAGCTGCCGTTCCGGAGCCTCGGCGAATTCGTCATCCAGGATGCGTTGACACCCCCGGAGGGCGTCTGCCAGACTCACTGTCCGGCCTTTGTGGCCGGTGAATTGCTCGGTGACCACCAAAGGTTGCGTCAAAAAGCGCTCCAGGCGCCGGGCCCGGTTCACCGTGCGGCGGTCCTCCCGGGAAAGTTCTTCGATACCCAGCATGGCGATGATATCTTTCAAATCTTCATAGGCCGCCAGGGTCTGGCGAATCTCTTGAGCTATGCGGTAATGCTCGTCTCCCACAATATGCGGCGACAGCATTTTGGAACCGGATTGCAAGGGGTCGATGGCCGGGTAGAGCCCCTCGCTGGCCCGTTTCCGGGACAGGACGATGAAGCCCGACAGATGGCCGAAGGTGTGGACCGCGGCCGGGTCGGTGAAATCGTCCGCCGGCACATACACCGCCTGCACCGAAGTGATGGCTCCGGACGCGGTATTGCAGATGCGCTCCTCCAGTTCGGCCAGTTCGGTGCCGAGGGTGGGTTGATACCCCAGGCGGGAAGGGAGTTGGCCCATGAGACCGGAGACCTCGGCCCCGGCCTGGATGAACCGGAAAATGTTGTCAATCAGCAGCAGTACGTCCTGACGGGCGTCGTCTCTAAAATATTCCGCCATGGTAAGGGCCGCATGTCCCACCCGGAACCTGGCCCCCGGCGGCTCGTTCATCTGGCCGAACACCATGACGGTGTTATCCAGGACACCGGCCTGCCGCATTTCCCGATACAGCTCCTCACCTTCCCGGCAGCGCTCACCGATACCGCAGAAGAGGCTCACCCCTTCATGCTGGCCCACCATGTTATGAATCAATTCCATGATGAGCACCGTTTTGCCCACCCCGGCCCCGCCGAACAGCCCCGCCTTGCCGCCCCGCTCCAGGGGGGCCAGGACATCAATGGCCTTGATCCCGGTTTCGAACACCTCCGACGTGGTGGCCTGCCGGATCAGGGGCACCGGCCTCTGATGGATGGAGCGCCATTCCCCGCCGGTAATGGGTTCCTTGCTGTCGATGGTTTCCCCGAAAACGTTGAACACTCTCCCTAATAGCCGCTTGCCCACCGGGACTTTCAGGGGGTGGTCGGTGTCCAGCACCGGCGAGCTCAAAGCCAGGCCCCGGGTCGGCGTCAGGGCGATGCACCGCACCACCTGGGAATTGAGATGATTGATCACCTCTATCATGACATTCCCGTGCTCACCTGCCGCCAGCAAAGTATGCAGAGACGGCAGTTTTTCCGGAAAAAGGGCGTCCACCACGCTGCCCCGCACGGATACCACCATCCCCAGGTTTGCTGGTGGATCGGGGGAAATATCCGGCTTGGTGAAATGCGCAGTCATTTCTTAAATTTTCCTGTCCTGGTTCAGAAAAAACCTTTATCGCTCATACCTTTGGCTCCGAAAAAAGCTTTCCTTTAGGGGAATTTAGAACTTTTAGGTTAACAAGTATGCATTTACTTTTCTTCAGGTATTCCCCCCTCACCCCACCCCTCTCCCCCCGCCGGCGGGGGGAGAGGGAGAAGAGCTTATCTGAAGCCAGGGTCAGGCTTGAATTCATGCCTATTTCCCTCTCCCCCACTGGGGGAGAGGGTCGGGGTGAGGAGGAAAAACTTTTTATTATTTACTGGTGAGCCTCCGGCTCATGGGCTGCTTTGAAAAGTCTTTTCGTAGGGTGCGTCTTACGCACCATGTCTGTAATTATACCTCATCGCTATGGCATTTGAGGCAATTTGGGACAATAAGATGAGAAATGGGCGGGCCTACCGGGTTCCTATCCCGGTGGTGACAGGCGAGACAATCAGTATTCTCCCCCACCCCATGATGGGTGTCCGGATGCAGGTGCACGCTGGGCCCGTGTGACAAGATGATGTGGCAACTGCACAGGGTGATCAGCATGACCAGTAAAACGCATCTCCAGGTAAACATGCAACTTTTCCTGAGATCGAGCTTTGGTTTGCATTACGACAGGAATTTCTGTTTCTGAGCCCCTCCCCAATTATAAATATCATCCAGGATCAGGTACCCGCAGGGGATCAACAGGAGCGTAATCAGGGTGGCGAACAACACCCCGAACCCCAGGCTGATGGCCATGGGGATGAGGAATTGGGCCTGCAGACTGCGTTCCAGAATCATGGGGCTCAAACCTGCAAAGGTGGTGAGGGAGGTGAGGATAATGGCTCTGAACCTCAAGGCGCCGGCCTGCGTCACCGCCTCAAAGGAACTGTCCCCTTCCCGTCGGATGCGGTTGGCGGCATGGATCAACACCAGGGAGTCGTTGACCACCACGCCGGCCAGACCCACGATACCAAAGGCGCTCATGAGACTCAAGTTGAACCCCATGATCAGGTGCCCCACCACCGCCCCCACGATGCCGAAGGGTATGGCCGCCATGACGATAAAGGGCTGGCTGAAGGACCTGAAGGGAATGGCCAGGAGGGCATAAATGCCGAAGAGGGCGATGACAAAGCCCCGGATAACAGAGGACATGGATTCTTTCTGTTCTTTGCCTTCTCCTTCAATGCTGTAGCGCAACCCGGGGTAGCGCAGTTTGAGATTGGGCAGGAATTGCGTCTCCAGATACTGGCGGACTTCGTTGGCGTTGGCTTCCGCTTCATCCACGTCCGCGGTGACCTTGATCACCTGTCGCCGCTGGGCTCGCTCGATGGTGACATATCCCTGCTCCACCTTCACTTCGGCCACCTGGCTGAAGGGCACCTCAGCCCCCTCCGGAGTCCTGATGCGCATGTCCTCCAGAGTGCCCAAGGACCGCCGTTGTGTCTCCGGATAGCGAATCAGCACCTTGACCTCATCCTGGCCCCGTTGCAGGCGCAGGGCCTCAGCTCCATAGAAGGCATGTCGCACCTGCCTGGCCAGGTCGTTCAAGGTTAATCCCAGGCTGCGGGCCGCAGGTTTCAGCTTGAGCTGCATTTCCTGCTTGCCGGGAATAAAGCTGTCGGCCACATCGAAGAGCCCGGGATATTTCTTCAGCTCGGTCATGAGCTCATCCACGGCCGTCAGGAGCTTGGTATGGTCGTCCAGGGACAGGTGCACTTCGATGGGATTGCCGGCGCTGAACAGCTCGCTCTTAAATTGAATGGATTCTGCGTCAGGCACTCGGCCAACCTTTTCCCGCCAGCGTTTGGCCAGCTCCGTGGAGCTGATGTCCCGGTCGGCGCTTTCCAAAAGCTGGAGGTGCACCTGGGCCAGATGTCCGCCTATCTGGGGGCCACTGGAGGTGGGTCCGTGACCGCCGAGTTGCAGTCCGATGAGGGTGACGCTGTGCTCCAAGAGAGGCGGGGCATTCGGGGGACGCTCTTTGTCTGCTGCCGCCAGGGCCTCTCGGCCCGCTCGTTCTATATGATCGGCCGCCTCGATGGTAAGCTCCACCGGGGTGCCGGCCGGCATGGTAAGAGAGCTCTTAAGGATATTGCTCTCTACCTTGGGGAACAGGGTGAATTTAATCCAACCTCCGGTCCACAACCCCAAGGTCAACAACAACAGCATGATGCCGACCCCCACGGTGGCATAGCGCCATCTGAGGCAGAGGTTGAGCATTTGGGCGTAGGGGTGGCTGATGAACCACTTCAGCCACCGGGACAGGCGTTTTTCCCCGAGGGTTTTGGCCGGACGGGTTTTGGCTCCGTGGCCAATGCCTGCCAGATGCGAGGGTAGAATAAACAGCGACTCCACCAGAGAGCCCAGGAGCACCAGAATGACCACTATGGGGATAGTGCGCATGATCTTCCCCATGGTGCCCGCGCCCAGAAGCAGCGGCCAAAAAGCCACCACTGTGGTCAGGACTGAGAACACCACCGGCCGACCCACTTCCAGAGCGCCTTCGGTGGAGGCCTGCAGGGGGGCCATTCCTTGCTCCTGCTTGCGGAAAATGTTTTCCCCAATAATAATGGCGTCATCCACCACAATCCCCAGCACCATGATAAAGGCGAACAGGGAGACCATGTTGATGGACACGTCAAAGCCAGGGAGGACCATGAACCCGAACAAGAACGAAATGGGAATCCCCAGGGTGACCCAAAAGGCCAGCCGCACATTAAGAAACAGGCCCAACAGAATGCTTACCAGGATCAGTCCCAGGGCCATATTTTTCAGGAGCAGCCAGATGCGACTTTTTAAATACTCTGACCTGTCCCTGAAAAAATCGATATGGATTCCAGCCGGCAAGGTGGGCCGGACTTCCTTGATAAATTGCTTGACCGTGCTGGCCAACGTCAGGGCGTTTTGATCCGCCACCCGGTAGATTTTTATGATGGCCGCGGGCTTGCCCATGAACCGGGCAGACAGGTCCACATCCTCAAAGCCGTCCCGCAACTCGGCGATCTCCCCCAGGGTCACCTTGCTGCCGTCAGGCCGGGTGATCACGGCCACGTCCCGGTACTCCTCGGCCTGGTAGCGTCGGCCCTTGGTGCGGATCAGGATTTCCCCTCCCGAGGTCTTGACGTTGCCGGCCGGCAGGTCCAGGCTGGCCCGGCGCACAGCCTCACTCACTTTCGCCAGGGTGAGCCCATAGCGGCGCAAGGTTGCTTCTGAGATTTCAACGTGAATCTCACCTTTGCGAACCCCGAAGAGTTCCGCCAAGGTGACGCCCGGTAAATTGGTGATGTCGTCTTTGAGCCTCTCGGCCAGGTGCTTGATGGTGTATTCCGGGGCGTCGCCGTAAACCGCTAGATCAATCACTTCACGCCGGCGGGTCGACTCCCGCACCTCGGGCTTTTCCGCCTCCTCCGGAAAGGTAGTAATGCGGTCGACCTCAGCTTTTACCTCATCCAGCAGTGTCTTGGCATCCCAGCCCTTCATCACTTCGATGACGACTGTGCCATATCCTTCCCTGGCGGAGGAATCGATGCGTTTGATGCCGGCCAGACCGGCCACCCTCTCTTCAATCCGGCGGATGATGGCCTCCTCCACCTCAGCCGGGGAGGCGCCGCGATATTCGGTGGTGATGGAGATGCGGTCCAGAGTCGTCTCAGGGAAAATCTCCAGCTTCATGGTGAGGGCAGTTATGGCCCCCGCCACGATGATAAAGATCATCAGAATATTGGCGGCTACGTGGTTTTCGGCGAACCAGGTGACAGGACCCCGCATTGGTGCTCTACCTCTTCTCCTGGTCGGCCTCGCACACCGGGCTTACGGCCATGCCGTTGGTGACCTCTTTGAGGGGTGAGATGACTACCTCTTCTCCATCCTTCAGCCCCCCTTGAATGACCACTTCATCCTGGTGACGCTTGGCCACCTCCACCTTCCGAAAATTGAGGCGGTTATCCTTGTCCACCACCCATACCACACTCCCCTGGCGCAGCGCTGACCGGGGGATGACGGTGGCATTGGGCAGGCTCCGGCCGGCAATCTCCACCGGCACAAACAGGCCCACCGCCAGAGGGGGTTTGGTGGCATACGGGTTCTTTACCCGCACCACCACATTGACCAGGCGGGTGCGCTCATCCAATTTCCCTTCGGCGCGCACCACCCTTCCCGTCCAGGTGAGTTCCTGGCCGGCGATCCGGGCCCGCACCCTGGCGGGCGAGCCAGCACCTTTGCCTGGCGTGAAGCCGGGGACATGGAACCATGATAGGTCCTCGTTTTCCAGGGGCACGATGATTTCTGCGGCTTCCGTATCATATAGGGTGGCCAACGCCTGACCCGGGGACACATATTGCCCCAGATCAACACTTTCCTGGCTGACGCGGCCATGAAACGGCGCTTTGAGTTCGGTGCGCTCCAGGTGCAATTGGGCTT
This sequence comes from uncultured Syntrophobacterales bacterium, assembly GCA_965602785.1. GTDB lineage: Bacteria > Desulfobacterota > Desulfobaccia > Desulfobaccales > 0-14-0-80-60-11 > JBGSLA01. Next base: position 8,099 of record CBFDAH010000025.1, on the reverse strand, counting down.
TCTTGAGGTCGGCCCGGTCCGCCTCCAGCCTGGCTTGGGCGGCTGCCAGTTGGGGCTCCTTGAGCACCAGGGGCGGCGGGGCCTCATTTTTCCGGGGGCCCTTAGCGTGGAGCAGGCGCCACTCTTCCCGGGCCGCGGCAGCTTCTTCGGCGGCCAGTTTGAGCTTGCTCTCCGAGTCCTTCACCTTGGCCTGGGCCAACGTTACGGCCAGACGGTAATCCACCGGGTCAATGCGCAGCAAGACCTGACCCTTACGGAACTCGCCCCCGTTCACCAGCGAGTCGGAAATGGACACCACCTTGCCGCTCACCTGGGGAATGAGCTGGATCTCCCGCAAAGCCCGCACCGTACCCTCGCCTTTGATATACACCGCCTGGGAACCATTGGTGACATAGATGGTGCGCACCACGGGTTTGGGGGCCGGGGGTTTGATTTTTTTCAACTCGGGTTTCTGCACAGTCAACACCAGCCACCCGATAACCCCCAACAGGATGAGGCCGAGGGTGATGCCGAAATGAAGGAGCCGTTTATGTTTCTTATTCATGGGCTTGCTCTACAAAAATTTCTTGGCCTTGAGAATCAGCGGGCCGGCGTCCTGCCCCCTGGATCCTCAGATTCTTGTCGTGACGACAGTTTCTGCTTCTCTTTGGTCAGCGCCTTTTTGAGGCCGCGGACCTGCCTATAAGCCGGGGGAGCCAAGCTGCCCCAACCCCCTCCCAGGGCCCGGTGCAGGCTGACCCGATTGTTCAGGATGGCAAAGTCAACCAGCACGAGGTTCTCCTCCGCCTGAAAGCGGGTCTGTTGGGCTTCCAGCACATCCAGATAGGGAGTCAGACCCCGAACGTAGCGGGACTCGGCTACCCGCTGGGTGGCCCGGGACTCTTCCAGAAAGTTCAGCAGCCTTTCCCGCCGGCGCAACTGTTCCTCCCGGGTCAACAGAGCCTTTTCCACTTCGGAAAATGCCGTCAACACCGTTTTGGCATAGTCCGCCGCGCCTTGCTGAAATCGGGCCTCCGCCGCCCGCTGGCCAGCCTTCAATTTGCCGGCGTTAAACAGCGGCTGCACCACTCCCGCCGCCACACTCCACAGAAAGCTATCCGGTCGTAAGAGCTGGGTCAAATCCCCGCTGGTGTAGCCCAGATTGCCGGTCAGGGTGATTCTCGGAAAGCGGGCCGCAAAACTCTCCCCCACCCGGGCATTGAGAGACCGCAAACCGGTCTCCGCCGCCCTGATATCCGGCCGCCGCAGCAAAAGTTCAGAGGGCAGACCGGGAGGCACCGGATTCATCAGCTTGAAGTAATCCTTCGAAAGTTGACGGGCCGGCCGGGTTTTGGGATATCGGCCCAGGAGCACGGCTAACTGCTGCTGCGTGGCGCCTAAATCCTGCCGCTGCCCCGGCAGGCGGGCTTCGGCCTGGGCCAGCGTGCGGCGGGCCTGGCGCAGGTCCAGAATTGACACCAGGCCGCGTTCGTACCTGCGGTTGACCACGTCCAGGCTGTCCCGATAGTTTTCGATACTCTGTTCGGTGATCTCGATTTGCCGTTCCAATGATTCCATCTGCAGATACAGGCTGATGGCCTCGGCCACCACGGTTTGAGCCACGGTGTGCCGGTTCTCCTCGGATTGCAGGAGGTCCTCCCGGGCCGCTTCCGCGGCTCGGGCCAGCCGCCCCCAGAGGTCCACCTCAAAGAAGGCGGGAAAGGTAAAGCTGTCAATCTCCGCGGTAAGCCGGGTGCCTCCCGCAGGGCCGGCGGTTACCCCCACCGGCTTATCCTGCTTTTGAATCTGACCCTCCACTTCCACCCGGGGGAAGCGGTCCGCCCTGACCTGGAGGAACTGAGCCCGCACTTCCAAAATTCTGGCCGTCGCCTTTTTAATGTCCAGATTGTGGCGCAAGACTTCTTCCACCACCTGGTTTACTTCCGGGTTCTGAAAAATCTCCCACCATCGGTCTTCCGGCTCGGGCGTCGCCAGGGCAGGGGGGGCGTGCTGATAGGAGGCGGGCACGGCAAAGCCCGGGTCGGGGCGTTGATACTTCGGCCCGAGGTTGATACAGCCGCCTGCCAATGCCAGCAGGAGGGCCAGGAGGCACCAGGAAGACGCCCTCAAAGACTTCGGCAGGTTCGTATGGATTTCAGATTGTCCCATGGCGGTTTGGCGTAGGTATCAAAAGTAAAAGTTTTTCTTTTTTTACATATCAGCCCGCACCTGAAACTCAGCCTGCTCGGTTTTATCGTTAAGCAGATGGCTGTTGCCCAGACCTGCCAAAGAAAACCCGATGAGATGTTCCACCAGATGGGCTTTAAAGGCCTCGTCGTATTCCCGGCCCGTGAGGCGACTCACCGCCACCCGAGCGAAGTTAAAGTACAGCACCATGGAGAAGATGCAGAGAATGTTGAGCATCACCTGCTCTTGGGTGAGTTCCGCCGGCATAAAAGGGCGCATGATCTCGGCCAACCTGGTAAAAAACGGCCTGGTCACCTCCTCGGCCACCAGGCTGAACGCCTCCGTGGGCCGGGCCATCTCCCGGGCCATGAGTTGATGATGCCGGCGGCGCTCCTCATCGGAAAGGGGGCCCTCCAGAAAGGCCAGGGCCAGGGACTTGACCACTTCAGGTAAGGAAGAGGGTTCCTGGCTCCCCATTAACTCCCGGAAATGTTCGTGTACCCGCTGGGCTCGGGGAATCCAGCGCTCCCGGAACACCTCCAGGTAGAGGTTTTGCTTGTTGCCGAAATAGTAATGTATGGAGGCCACATTGCAGTCCGCCGCGGCGATGATTTCCCGCACACTCACCGCGGTGTAGCCCTTTTCCGCAAACAAGGCCTCAGCCTCGTCCAACAAGCGGTCCCGGGGAATGTTCTTCTTCTCTTTTTGACTCATTGCAGAGCTCCTGTGTTAATACAAACGTTTGTATCAAACAATTGTTTTTGGCGCAACTGCTTTTTGCACACATAATTTTCCGAGGGCCCCTTAACAGAAAAAGGGGTCCGGCTAGCTTTCTTCCCGGCTTGACTTGAATTCAGGGGATTTGATGGTTAATTGTAGTAATATCGGCTCGCTTCGGCGTCTTGATGTCCGGCAGGCAGCCTTGGCCGAAGTGAAGCAACGCTTGCGTCCTTGAAGTGGGGCACCAGGCGCGCCTGCATAAAACCAATTTCACAGGAGGGCAACATGACGAAGGGGAAGGCCACGTGGTTCCGGAGCGGGTTTATCATGCTGGTGGGAATCGTCTGCCTGCTCGGCTGGCTCGGAGTTAAGCCCACTCTGGCCGACGATCATGAAACTGTACTGCTCGATTCGGGATTTAAAAAATGGTCGGCGGGTTCCTCCAAGAATCAGACCTTTTTTCAAACCGTGCCGGCTAACAAGATTGTGACCTACAAGCGCAAAGATACCACGGCGCACGTGTCTTATCATCCTAAATCCGGTGCTCTCTACGTGGGAGATGATACTGCCTACCAGAACTATCTTCAGAACGCCAAGACCAAGGGCATCACTCCCAAGGAACGCCAGGACGCCGACAATTCCAATGATCCGCAGTTCTGGGATATGTGGGAGGATTCCCAGGGCGGAGGCTAAGCCGCTGTGCCGGGCCGTGGTTTAAGCCCTCCTGGTGCAGGCCTGGCCGCAGGTTCTTGCCACGTATGCGGCCGGCCTCAAAGTTTAGGGGCGGCTTCGCCAGCGCGGCGGCCTCTATGACTTAAGTTGAGCAAGTTAGCGTTATTAATTTTTCGCCAAATTTACCACTTTTTCCCCTCTCCCCCCTGGGGGGAGAGGGTTGGGGTGCGGGGGAAATATTTTTTCGCTAATTTAAGCAATTAAGGACTAGAACAAGGGCAGGTCAAGCTAGTGAAAGTGTGCTACATTTATGACCACAACCACCGTAAGCCATGCTAACCAGAGACCTCTTTAAAACCGGTTTTAACAGCGACGGCGATGGTGACCGGCCGCCCTCGGCTATATTTTTTGCAGGCGGGGGCGCTCAGGCGCCATCCACCTCGCCGATTTGAGGTTTTTTGCAGAGGTCTCAACTTGACTCGCTGGAGGTGAATCCATGAATTCAGTAAAGCCCTCCGTAACTTCAGCCAGGTTCGACGCGGTATTATTCGATCTGGACGGGGTGCTTACGGCAACCGCCAAAGTACATGCGGCCTGCTGGAAGAAGACCTTTGATGACTACCTGAAGCAGCGTGCCGCCAAGACCAACGAACCCTTCCAGCCCTTTGACATCGACAAAGATTACACTCTGTACGTGGACGGCAAGCCCCGTTACGATGGGGTCAAAAGCTTCCTCGAGTCCCGGGGCATTCATCTCCCCTATGGCGATCCCAGCGACCCGCCGGACCGCGAAACAATCTGTGGGATAGGCAACCTCAAGGAAAACCTGGTCCTCGAAGCCTTTAAGACAGGAGGTGTCGAAGTATACGAAGGTTCGGTGGCCTGGGTCCGTCAGCTGCGCCAGGCAGGGATCAAGACCGCGGTGGTGTCATCCAGCAAGAACTGCGCCGCAGTGCTTCAGGCCGTTGGCATCGAGGGACTGTTCGAGGTGCGGGTTGACGGCCGCGTTGTGGAAGACCTGAAACTCCCTGGCAAACCGGCGCCGGATACCTATCTCAAGGCAGCCGAACTGCTGGGCGTGACTCCCACGCGGTCTGTGGTGGTGGAGGATGCCCTCTCAGGGGTCCAGGCCGGCCGCAATGGCAGTTTCGGGTTGGTAATCGGGGTCGATCGCAAAGGCGACGCCGACTCCCTTTATAAGAACGGCGCCGACCTGGTGGTGGCCGATCTGAGCGAAATGGTGCAATGATGCCTCCATATTGCACCGCTGCATTAGAAAGGAGAAGGATCAATGCTCCAGCGTAAACCCCTCAATCTTCCCAGACACGTATACCCCATCGACCCCTGGCGGATTGTGGAAAACCAGTTCTACCCCCACTTTCTGTCCCAAAGCGAAACTTTCTTCTCCACGGGGAACGGCTACCTGGGGATGCGGGGCTGCTTTGAGGAAGGAGACCCGTTCTTTGAGAATGGCACCTTCATCAATGGGTTTTATGAATCCTGGCAGATAACCTACCCCGAAATTGCTTACGGGTTTTCCAAGACCGGCCAGACCATGGTGAATGTCACCGATACCAAGATCATCAAACTCCACGTGGACGACGAACCCCTTTCTCTTTCTGATGCCAAACTCATCAGTTTCGAGCGGGTTCTCGATATGAAGGCCGGCACCCTTGACCGGGATATCGTGTGGGAGATGGCTTCGGGCAAACGCGTGGCCATCAAATCCCGGCGGCTGGTCTCCCTCGACCAACGACACCTGGCGGCCATTTCTTATGAGGTAACGGTGCTGAATGACCAGGCCTCCGTAGTCATCTCTTCGGAAATGCGCAATGACCCGCCGCCGCATTTTGATGATGATGATCCCCGCCATGGGCGAGGCTTTCAGGGCCGAGTTCTGCTGCCCCAGAAACACTACGATAAGGACCGGCGAGTGGTGCTCGCTCATGCCACGGCAGCCAGCAAAATGACCCTGGCTTGCGGGATCGACCACGTCATGGAAACGGACTGTGCCTGCACCTCTGAGACCCAGTCTCTGGAGAATTCGGCCAAAGTCGTGTTTTCCTGCCAGGCGCAGCCGGATATGCCCATAAAGCTCATCAAATACATGGCTTATCATACTTCCCAGAGCCGTCCTGCCGATGAGCTGTGTGACAGTGTGGAACGGACTTTGGATAGCGCCGTGGCGCATGGATTCCAGGATCTCTTGGCCCAACAGCAGATATATCTGGATAAATTCTGGCGCCGGAGTGATGTTCAGATCGAGGGTTACCCCGACCGGCAACATCGGGCCCCGGAAATGCAACAGGCCCTCCGCTTCAACCTGTTTCAGCTCTTTCAGGCCGCGGCCAGAGCTGAAGATACCGGCATTCCGGCCAAGGGACTTACCGGGCAGGCCTATGATGGGCACTATTTCTGGGACTCCGAGGTTTATGTGCTGCCGTTTTTGACCTACACTTCCCCGCGCCTGGCCAAAAACCAGCTGGAGTTCAGGTACCGCACCCTGGACAAAGCCCGGGAGCGGGCTCAGGAGTTGCATGCCAAGGGGGCGAAATTCCCCTGGAGAACCATCAATGGTACAGAGGCCTCGGCTTTTTATGCCGCCGGCACCGCGGCCTACCACATCAATGCGGACATCATGTATGCTCTGCAAAAATTTTGTGAGGTAACGGGAGACGAGGAATTTCTCCATGTCGAAGGGGTGGAGTTGTTGGTGGAAACCGCTCGCTTATGGTATAGCCACGGCTTTTTTTCCGAGCGGGCGGGGGGGAAGTTTTGCATCCACGGCATCACCGGGCCGGATGAGTACACCACTGTGGTGGACAATAACACCTACACCAATCTCATGGCCCAAAATAACCTGAGCTACGCCGCCGCCGCAGTGGCGGCCCTGCATAAGAAAGCCCCGGAGCGTTTCAAGGCCCTGACGGATAAGATCGGCCTGCATCCTCAGGAAATCAAAGATTGGCAGCGGGCCGCCGAGCAAATGTATATTCCCTTTGATGAGAAACTGGGGATACACCCACAAGATGATAACTTCCTGGATAAGCAAGTCTGGGACTTTATAAATACGCCTCGTGATCAGTATCCCTTGCTGCTCCACTTTCATCCTCTGGAAATCTACCGCCGTCAGGTGATCAAACAGGCGGATGTAGTGCTGGCCTTGTTTCTGCTGGGGCAAAAGTTTTCCAAGGAACAGAAACAGCGCAACTTTGATTACTACGACCCCTTGACTACAGGTGATTCCTCTCTCTCCGTAGGCGTTCAGAGTATATTGGCCGCGGAGATTGGTTATTTGGACAAAGCCCTTGCCTATGCCCATTACGCCGTGCTCATGGATCTCGGAGATGTGGAAGGCAATGTCAGAGATGGCTGCCACATTGCCTCCATGGGGGCCAGTTGGATGGTCTTGGTCTATGGATTCGGAGGCATGCGGGAATTTGGCGGGGTCCTGTCCTTCAATCCTAAATTGCCTAAGTCCATAAAGCGGCTGGGTTTCCCTTTGACCTTCCGGGGGCAGGTCTTGGAAGTCAATGTGGAGCAAGAAGCCGCCACCTATCTGCTGCGGGAGGGCTCTGAGCTGACCATCAAACACCAGGATAAAGATATCAGCCTCTCTATGGGAGAGCCCGTTACCCTGAAGATTCATTCCTAGCAAAGGGTGTAATTATTACTCAGGGCAAAAAAAATTGATTCACTGTTGGAGCCTTCCTTTCATCCCCTCTCCCTTGAGGGAGAGGGTCAGGGTGAGGGTGAAAGTTAATCTATTTCACGCTCCCAGTAATAATTACCCAAGGCACTGAGACGAAAAGAAGAATCGGGAGATTTGAAAATTGAGCCCTGAGAGACGGGTTGCGGCATTTTCAAGATTGGAGGAAATCCCTCTATCCCCCCTTTCATAAAGGGGGGATTTTTTTTACTAGTTTTTGTAAAGAGTTAGCTTTTTAAGTCGCCCTTTGAAAAAGGGAGATTTACGGAAGGTTCATTACCGTTACCGTAGCAGAGGGAACCCCTAGAGCGCGTCTCAGGCGCCATGCCTGGTGCGTAAGACGCACCCTACGTCTATTTCTATCTCCTTTGTAGGGTCCGAACCCATGTGTCGGCCTTTCAGGGCGATCCTCCGCTTAGGGAAGACTCCGGTGGCACAGGTTTTCAACCTGTGCCGGCGCAGGCTAAAGCCTGCGGCTACCTTTTACCCTCCTGAAAATGGTCCAATAACGCAAATTCCTTACCGGACACTACTGGGATTTAGGGGGATTTACGAATTGTTCATTACCGTTACTGTAGCAGAGGGAACCCCTAGGGCGCGTCTCAGGCGCCATGCCTGGTGCGTAAGACTAACCCCACGTCAGGAATTTGCTTTGTGGGCGTGGTTTGGTAATAGACGAAACCGAACTTGGCCGAGGGTGACATCCGGAACCCCTCCCCGAGGGGGGGAATGTTAGATAACTATATGATACTGGAATTATTGAGAAAGTGCAGATAATGGCAAGGTATCGACTATTTTCATTCATTTCTATAACCCTTTGACTATTGGTCAA
>CBFDAH010000024.1:0-23646 GCA_965602785.1 uncultured Syntrophobacterales bacterium | reverse complement strand
AAGGGAGGGCGGGGGAGTTGCGCTCTCCCGGCCCTCTCCTCAAAACCAACCGTTACCATGCTTTATTACCCGAAAAACTACCAGGAGGCGGTGGCCTGGCAGAATGCCATGGAGGGACGGGTGCGGGTGGAGCCTTTGCCTCGCCCGCCCCGGCTGGTAGGCGGAGCCGACGCCTCGTATGACCGGGCTGGTGGGCGCGTTTTCGGGGCCATGGCGGTTTTTTCTTACCCGGACCTCACCCTGGTGGAGGAGGCCGGCCTGTCTGGTCCCTGTCCCTTTCCTTACATACCGGGGCTCTTGAGCTTCCGGGAAGCCCCCATCATCCTGGAGGTCTGGAAAACGCTGCGGCGCCCTCCGGAGGTTCTCCTGGCGGACGGGCAAGGCCTGGCCCACCCCCGGGGGTTGGGCATCGCCTCACATCTCGGTCTGCTGCTGGATATTCCCACCATCGGGGTGGCGAAAAGCAAGTTGGTGGGAGAAGGAGATGAGCCGGAGAAAAGAGCCGGGGCCGCCAGCCCCCTCATCTTACGAGGGCAGGCGGTGGGGTGGATTTTACGCACCCGGACCGGCATCAGGCCTCTTTTCGTCTCCCCCGGGCACCGGGTGAGCCTTATGGACTGCAAGGAAATAACCTTGGGCTGCGTCAGGAAATACCGCGTGCCTGAGCCCCTGCGCCGGGCCGACCAGATAAGTCGAAGATTGCGAGATGCTTGGCTGGCTTAGAAGGGAAACTGCGGGGGAAAAGAATAAGAGGTGTTGAAAAGAAGCTGAGCCCGGAAAAGAGGACAGATGGGACTTTGCAAATTGCTACAGCGTTGCCTCAGAGAGTCCCATTCCCGCCAGAGACAATTCTGACATTCTTCCCTGCGTTCGTGGTTGAGGCTGATCACCCCAACTTCGTTGAAATTCATAGGTGATTAACCGGTCCTGAGGTTTTATGTATTAGATATTTCGACACACCCCAGAGTTAACTCCAGTTAAATTTAATTTTTGCATCTGCCTTTGTCTAACAAACCTAAAAAAATTGGCATATCTTGTCAATATTTTTTCTAGAAGAAATCTTTTTTAGAAAAAACCAGAGGGATGGTCTCCGGATGGAGGATTTTCGCTTCCAAAACCTTTCCCACAAAAAGGGTGTGGTCCCCGGCCGGGAAGCTGTCTTCCAGCTGCATATCAAAGTAAGCATGCGCCTGGGGCAGGATGGGTGCGCCGGTGGCCGCGGTGATGTAGGTGAGGCCGGCGAACTTGTCCACCTGGCGGCCGCTTTGATAACCGAAGCGCTTGCCCAGGTCAACCTGCTCTGGCGTGAGAACGTTTATGGCAAAGATGCCGCTTTCCATGATGAGGTCGTGGGAGAAGCGGGCCGGGGCGATGGAGACCATGAGGAGGAGAGGACTGAGGGACACCTGGGACACCCAGGCCGCGGTCATGCCATTGACCCGGTCCCCCAGGCGGGTGGTGACCACATACACGCCGTGCACCAGTGCCGAAAAGGCAATGTTCTGCATGCGCTCGGCCCCTGCTAAAATGAATAAAGTGGAGAAAGGGGGTTCCCACGGGCTGGAAGCCCGTGCTACCAGTGGCGCGGGCCTACCCCTCCGCTCAGAAAGCCAAGTCCCCTGAGTCGCTAACGCCCGCCGGCCTGAGCGGCCTCGGGGGCGGCCGGGCGGGATACCTCACCTTCGGCTACCGCGGCGCTCCAGTCGGCGCACATCCAGAATTTTCCCACCCCCTGCTCCAGACGGTGGCAAAAGCCCTTGTGCTGGACAGACCAGTACTGGCACGTAGAGCAGACTTTTAACGGACGTTTCTCACTGTTTTCAGACATAGGCTGGAATCTTGGTGAAGGATTATTGGTGGATTAAATATATGTTAGTGGTAATTTTTGTGGGGGTCAAGCCGGAAATGGTCGTAGCCGCCCCCCGAGATAATCTTTTCTGATTTTCCTGTGATAAGAACCACTTCCTTGCCAGTGACAATCTCGCCGATGGGACGGGGGGCCTCGAGTCCGGCCTGGGTAAAAGCCTGGGAGAGGCCCGTGGCCTGCTCCGGGGAAGAGGTAAACAGGAGCTGGTAGTCCTCGCCGCCCTGTAAGGCCAAATCCAGGGGATCCTGGTCCGTCATCCGGGCTACGGTCCTGACGCCGGGGGATACGGGGATGCTCTCGGCAGTGAGGCGGGCCCCCACGCCGCTTTGGCGGCAGACATGCATGAGGTCGGTGGCCACCCCGTCGGAGAGATCGATGCACGCGGTGGCCAGCCCCTCCCGGGCCAGAAGGCGGCCGGCGGTAAGCTGAGGCCGGGGTTCCTGATAGGCCCGGACGAGTGGCGCCTTCAGGTCCGGCGAGAGGGCCAAGCCCCGCTGTAAGACCTCCAGCCCGGCCGCGGACTCGCCCAGAGTGCCGGTGACCAAAATCTGATCCCCCACCCGGGCCCCGGTGCGCTTCAGCATCTCGCCCTTGGGCACCCGGCCCAGGACCGTGACGGTCACCGCCAGCCCCCGGGGGGAGGAGACGGAATCCCCGCCGATAACCGCAACGCTGTAGTCTCGGGCGCACCCGGCCAAGCCCTCCCCGAACAAAATGGCCCCGGCCAGATCCCGATCCGGGGGCCAGCCCAGGGAGAGGAGAGTGTATAACGGCTCCCCGCCCATGGCGGCGAGGTCACTCAGGTTGACGGCCAGGGATTTGTGTCCTAACTGAGTGAGAGACGTAAAGGCCAGGTCGAAATGGACCCCCTCCACCAGGGTGTCCACGGTCCAGAGGAGATAGTCGGGGCCGTCCAGGTCCAGGGCGGCACAATCGTCCCCGATGCCCAGGACCACCTTCGGGGGAACATCCCCGAAGAGCTGGGCCAACCGGGCGATGAGCTCCATCTCGCCGGAAGGGGGACGGGTCATGAATTGGTCCGGATATTTGAGGGAGGGGGCTAAAGGCCGCGGCCCCTACCACCTCCCGCAAGCCCCTCCCCAATCCCTTACAGGGGATGAAAATGGCTGGAAAGTCGGGGCTCAGGGCCCCGCCTTTCCAGCCCCCTCTGCGGGTTGGGAGGGGGGTGTGGGGGGAGGGTAGGGACCTCAGGTCCCTGGCCCCCCCCCCCCCCCCCCCCCCGCACCTTTTCTCATACTAACTTTTTTAAACGACTTCCAGGGCGTCGAAGAAAAAGGCGATTTCCGTCTTGGCGGTGTCCGGGCCGTCGGAGCCGTGCACGATATTGGCCTCGATGTCATTGGCGAAGTCGGCCCGGATAGTGCCTGGCGCGGCCTGGCGATAATCCGTGGCCCCCATGAGATCCCGATTAACTTGAATGGCGTTCTCCCCCTCCAGGATCATGGCCACGATGGGGCCGGAGCTCATGAACTGGGTGAGGCTGTCGTAAAAAGGCCGTTCTTTATGCACGTCATAAAAAGCCCGGGCCTGTTCCAAGGTGAGGCGCACCTTTTTCAGGGCCACGATCTTCAAACCGGCCCGCTCGAAGCGGCCCATGACCTCGCCGATGAGTCCCCGGGACACCCCGTCAGGCTTGATAAGGGACAATGTTTGCTCCGCCGCCATGGCGGTCTCCTTTGGGTAACGTTATGAATGTGGGGATGGGGGGTTAAGGGGCGCGGCCCCTTACCTCCTTCCCCAATTCCTTGATGGGATTATTGAGCCTGGAAGTGGAGGCCTTTGGCTTCGCCATCCAGGCCCCTTAAGCGGGTTGGGAGGGGGTGTGGGGGGAGGGGAAAAACTCAGGTCCCTGCCCCTCCCCCCCCACCTTATCTCTCAGCCCTGCCGTAATGATCAAATTGTAGCGTAAAGGTGCCCCGGCCCTGAGTGAGGGAGCGCAGGGTGGTGGCATAGCCGAACATTTCCGCCAGGGGGGCATGGGCGATGACGATCTTCACCGGGCCCTTGGCCAGGAGTTGCTCGGTTTTTCCTTTCCTGGCGTGCAGGTCCCCCAGCACCTCCCCGGTGAATTCTTCCGGGGTGATAATCTCCACGGTCATAATGGGCTCGAGGAGCAGGGGCTGGGCCTGCTGCAGGGTTGCCTTCATTCCGGACATGGAGGCGATGCGAAAAGCCATCTCGGAGGCCTGGCTTTCTTTCAGTACTGCGTTATCCAGGGTAACGGCCAGATCTACTGCCGGGTGGCCGTAAATAGGGCCCCCATCCAGGGCCTCTTCCACCGCTTGCCGGATAACCGGTAAATAGTTTTGGGCCGGGTGCTCCTCCGGCAGGCCTGATATGAAGAGGTTCCCCCGGCCCCGGGGACGCGGCCTGACGCTGAACGTCACCTGCGCGAAATGGTGTTTGTCCCCCAGTTCCCGGTCAAAGACGCCGGTTTCTGTGGCCGTCCCGGCGATGGTCTCCCGATAGACTACCTGGGGCCGGCCGGCTCTCAGGCGTGTATGAAACTCCCGGTCCAGACGGTTCAGGACCACCTCCAGGTGCAGCTCTCCCATGCCGGAGAGGAGGGTCTGGCCCGTGTCTTCATCAGTGGTGATGCCGAGGCTCGGGTCCTCCTCCGCCACCCGGGCCAGGGCCGGGCCCAGGCGGTCCTGGTCGTCCCGGGTCTCGGGCTCGATGGCCAGCGAAATGACCGGGACATAGGACGAAATGGGCTCCAGCACTATGGGGTGGCTCTCGACGCACAGGGTGTCCCCGGTGGTGGTGGTCTTGAGGCCCAGGAGGGCCACGATGTTCCCGGCTAAAGCTTCCTCCAGGCGCTCCCGCTTGTTGGCGTGCATGCGCAGGATGCGGGATACCTTTTCCGAAACCCCTTTCAACGGGTTGAAAAGTTCCTGGCCCACTTTGAGCCGTCCGGAGTAGAGGCGCACGTACGTGAGACGCTGGCTCTGGTCCACCATGATCTTGAAAGCCAGGGCGGCCAGGGGGCTGTCAGCTTTAACCTCCCGCACCTCCTCCCGGTGGGTGCTCGGATTTTCCCCCCGGATGGGCGGGACTTCCCTGGGGTTGGGTAAAAAGTCCTTGATGCCGTCCAGAAGGGGCTGGATGCCTTTGTTGCGTAACGCTGCACCGCAATATATGGGCACGCCCTGTAAACTCACGGTGGCGCGATGGATGGCGGCCTTGAGGTCTTCCAGGGTGAGGGGCTGCTCGGTGAGATAGGCCTCCAGGAGATGGTCGTCCACCTCGGCCAGGGCCTCGGCCAGGGCTTCCCGGCGTCGGTTGGCCTCGTCTTGAAGTTCGGCGGGAATTTCCAACTCGTCGAAGACCGCGCCCAGGGTATCATCTTGCCAGCGAATGGCTTTCATATTAAGCAGGTCAATGACCCCTTGGAATCGGTCTTCCTCCCCCCAGGGAATGGTGATAATAAGGGGGTGGACCCCCAGTTTCTCTTTGAGGCTCACCACCGAGCCCCAGAAATTGGCCCCTGGGCGGTCCATCTTGTTGATAAAGGCCAGCTTGGGCACCCGGTAACGGTCAGCCTGGTGCCACACCGTTTCAGACTGGGGCTCCACGCCGGCCACCCCGTCGAAGACCCCGATGGCGCCGTCCAGGACCCTGAGGCTCCGTTCCACTTCGATGGTAAAGTCCACGTGCCCCGGGGTGTCGATGATGTTGATAACGGAGTTCTTCCACTGGCAGGTGGTCACCGCCGCAGTAATGGTGATGCCCCGCTCCTGTTCCTCGGGCATCCAGTCCATGGTGGCGGCGCCGTTATGCACCTCTCCCATCTTGTGGGTTCGGCCGGTATAGTAGAGAATGCGCTCCGTGAGGGTGGTTTTGCCCGCATCAATGTGGGCAATGATACCGATATTGCGGATATTCTGAAGTTTGACGACCGGCCCCACGCCAATATCCTCTCAAAACAAAGAACCATCGACCTTTTTAAATGAATTTGCCCTTCCTTGCAAGCTCTATTATGAGGATCTTGGGCCATTTAGTCTTGGGGAAAGGCGGCCAGGGGTCGGTGGCCCCCTGCCTCCCAACCCAAATCCTCGCCCCCAAACCCTGATTAGAGAAGTGATAGCGCGGGCGAAATCCCCCTAATCCCGTTATGTGGTTTAGGAGGGAGTTGTGCGGGCAGGGTTGCCGTGCCCCAAGGGGAATCTGTGGTTCCCCGGTCCGGCCCTCAAGATACTTCCGCCACAGGAGCAAAAAAGGGTGCTCCAAATTCGATATGGCCAACCGGACTCACTGAGGCGGATGGGGGGGTGAAAGGTGAGGGCAGAGATCCCAAGCCCCCCCCGGTCCCATGCCGTCGACCCTCAAGTTCCTGCCACTGCCTGGCGTAATTGCTGCCCCACCCGCTCCAGATCCCCCGGTGGGTAGGTGCCCTGGGGGAAAAGCTGGAGGCCGTCGCTCAGAAATCGGGGAATGACGTGCAGGTGGGCGTGGAAGACCACCTGGCCGGCGGCGTCGAAGTTGTTCATCCCCAGGTTGATACCCCGGGCAAAGAAGGACTGGCGCAGGGCCTGGGCCACTCGCCGGGAGACCTGGCCCATCTCCATCCACAACTCGTCGGGCAGGTCCAGAAAGTTCTCGTAGTGCTCTTTGGGAATCACCAGGGTGTGGCCATAATGTATCGGGGCGATGTCCAGAAAGGCCAGGACCCGTGGCGTCTCCAGCACCTTGGCGACGGGAGCCCGGCCGGCGACGATGTGGCAGAAGATGCAATCTCGCATGATTGTAGAGCCTTTCTATTAAGATATTCGAAGAAGGGGCCAGGGGTCGGTGGAGCCCTGCCCCCTCCCCTCAAAACAACTCTTCCACTAGTACTTAATTGCCAAAGTTAGCGAATTTTTAAAAGCGGTTTTTATCCCCCTCTTTTTTAAAGGGGGGTTAGGGGGGATTTCTCTATCCACTTGAAAATCCCGTAAACCCCCTTTTTCAAAGGGGGACATATGCCTTCCTTGTCTTTAAGGATGCGCTCAATTACTTACGCTGATTTATGCAACTAAGTACCAGCCCTTTTACAGGTGGGGCTGGCGCACCAGGTACAGGGGCACGATGCCGGCCTGCTTGGGCAGGGGAATCTGGCCCACATAATCGCAGGTAAAGTCCGTAATGCCCTGGGAAGAGGCCAGGGCGGCAAACTGCTGGCTGGCGTAGACTTGCCCCGGCGGCGTAATGGGCTCGATGCGGGCTGCCCGGGAGACGTGGGAGCCTGAAAAGCGCAGGCCCGCAAAAACCGGTTGGTCCCAGACGTACACCGGCCCGGCATGTAAGGAGATGCGCAGATCGAGGCTCTCGGGCAGCCCCCGGGCCTGCCAGTCCGCGCCGGAGAGGCGGTTCCTAAGTCCCAGGGCGAAGGTGCCGGCCTCCTGCACGGAAGCAAAGACGCAATGAAGGGCATCCCCCCAGGTGTTCACCCACAGAGGCTTGGTGGGAAAATCGGCCAGGAAGGTCTGCATGGCCCCCATGAAGTGTTCCATGAAGCCGGGAATCTGCTCCTCCGACAGGCGGCTATAGCCCACCACGTCGGCGAACAGCATGGCCCTGAGTTCCTGGGGTAGGGAGCTTACGCCAGTGTCCGGTGAGGCCGGGGAGGACCTGGGCGGTTCCGGGGCCGCGGTCTCGAGGACCAAAGGTTCCGTGAGGTAAGCCGCCAGATCGATGATTTCCGGCTGTCGCCCCTGTTTCACCCAGTGCTCCACCAGGGAAGCGGTCCCACCCGGGCCGTCCCCAGACCGGCCGTCCCACACCGCCAGCGGCACGAGTTCTGCGTCCAGGATTCTTGTTCTGAGCACCGCCAGCCCGTCTTGCAGGAGGTTGGAGTACTCGTAGGCTACCGGGTTGCCGGAGGAGCGGTGTTCGGAGGCCATCACCACTCGAGTGGCCCGGCTGATGACCTGCTCGAAGCGCGCCCCCCAGGCTGCCTGGGGAACCACGTCCACGCTGGATTTTCTGAACTCTTCCTGGGGAAACGGCAGGACGATGTTGACTTCTCCCCGGCGCGCCAGCATGGCTTCCAGAAACAAAATGTCCGCGCCGCAGGCCGCGGAGGAATAGCCGATGCTGGCCTGCAGTTTTTTCAGAACCTGGGCGATCTCTTGGGCCACCCGGCCCTCCAGGGCAGGGGGAAAGCGGGGCTGGAGCCTGCCCGGTTGATCGATCATGTGGCCGGCAAAGACCACCACCCGGGGGGTCTTGAGACAGGCCTTGAGGCGCGTCCTGAGATGGGCGGTGAGGCCCAGGGTGTCCATGAGGAGACGGGCGTTGCGCCGGGTGGAGGCCAAATCCCCGTAGCGCTTGCCGGCTGTCTTGCCCGCCTGGCCGTACCACTCCAGGGCTTCTTCTGTTTCTCCCCGGACCAGAGCGGCTTCCCCCAGGGTGGCATAGAGCCAGTAGCGGTCCTTTTTCCCGTCCCCCATGTCCTCCAGCTCCCGCAGACACTGGTCCCGCACCCGCCGGGCCAGGGACCGGGCCGCGTCTTCCTCACCCAGGAGCCGAGCCATGGTGGCGGCGTTGATGCCGGTCCAGTAGCCGCCGGTCTGGTCATAGGAGGCCGTGTAGATTTCTTGGGCCTTGAGCCAGTGGCGGGTTCGGTCCCCGGGGTCGGTGGCCTGTTCGGCCAGGTCCTTGTGGACCCGGGCCAGGAGCCCCAGGGTTTCCTCGGAGCGCCGGTGCTCCGCATAGAGGGTTTCCAGCATGTCCAGGGCGTGGAGGGTGGCTCCGGTGCGCAGGAGGGCCAGGGTCATGAGCTGGCGCAGACGTACATCTCCCGGAAAGCGTTCCAGACCCGCGGTGACCATATCATAGGCCAGCAGGGGCTCCCCCAGGCGCAGGGTATGATGGCCGAAGTTCTGAAAGAAATGAACCGGCACGGGGTCGCTGACGGCCTTGAGGGCTTGCCAGAGCTCCAGGGTTTCCCCCAGGTTGGCCTGCTGCAAGTCCCGGCTCGCCTGCTGCAACAGGGAAACCGCCGGGGTGGCCTGGAAGCGCGGGTCGGCGGTGGGACTGGCGGGCTCCCGAGGGGCGAGGGCCTTGAGGACGGCCCGGGAGATCCCAAGATAGTGCTCTTGTTCAGGAGTGGGCAGTCGGGCAAAGGGGACCAGAAAGGGGTGCTCCTGCCGGGGCTCATCCTCCGGGGGGCTAAGACGCCAGCCTTCCCTTAGCCGTGCCTCGACCCACCGGTCATGGGCGTCGGCGGCAGCTTGCGCCGCCAGGTCCTCTAAAGATTCGGGAGGTTCCTTACTCCCTGGGGCCGACGGCTTTTCAGGCCGAGTCATGGGCCTTTTCCCCTGCCAGGCGATTTTTCCAGGTCAGCCAAGGGAACCCCATCTTATCTGGCCGCCTGGGACTCCAGGCTTTGAGCCTGCTGAAAATCTCTCTGGGCCTGGGCATTATCGCCTTTTTTCAGATATGCCTGACCCCGGTGCCGGTACGCCAGGGCATTTCTGGGGTCAAGGGTGAGGGCCTGGTTCAGGTCCGTCAAGGCCCGGTTATAATCCCCCTGATTCAGGAAGACATACCCGCGACCGTGGTGAGCGGCGGCGCGGTCGGGCTTGAGTTTGATGGCCTGCTGGAAGTCCCCCAGGGCCCGGGCGTGATCTAGGCGAGTTTCCAGGAGAAGGCCCCGATTGATGTAAGGCACGGCGTAATCCGGTTTCAGGGCGATGGCCTTGGTGTAATCTGCCAGGGCCTGATCAAACAAGCCCTTTTTCTGGTAGACGTTGCCGCGGTTCACGTAAGCCAGAGCATAGTTGGCGTTAAGCGCCAAAGCCTTATTGTAGTCCTGAAGGGCCTTGTCCAGGTCTCCCCGCTTCTGGTGCAGGTTGCCCCGGTTGTTGTAGGCTTTGACATAGTTGGGGTTCAGGGAGAGAGCTTGGGCGAAATCGTTCAGGGCCTGAGGCAGTTGCCCCATCTGGGTATTAGCAATCCCCCGGTCGTTGTAGGCCTCCGCCAAATTCGGCTGCAGTTGCAGGGCCTTGGTGAGCCATTGCACCTTATCCTCCGGGCGGGTTGCGGTTCTGGCCCGCTCCAAGTTGTATTTGACAGCCGCCTTAGGTTCGGGTGCTTGGGTTTTGAGAGCCTGGGCTATCGGGGAGGGCTTGGTTTTAGAAACCGTGGCCGGGCGGGATTTCCACCAGAACAGGCCGGCGGCCAAAGCTCCCACCAGGATAACGGCCACCACCACGGGATTGGCTAGCGTGGCCCCCGTGGTTTTGGGGGCAGGCAGGGGCGCGGCGGTGGGAGAATACGACGTGGTTTCCGGAGAAGGCGGCGCGGCCACCGGCGCAGCCGTGGCGGGCGGAGGTTGCACATGGGGGGTGCCGGTCAGGCCCGAAGGGGGGGCGTCCGTCCGTCCCAAGAGAACCTGCATGGTCTCCACCAGGTGTTTCCAGTGCCTTTCCAGAGGGGGCGTGAAGGCGTCCAGCCAGTGTTGGGTGCTGATGAAGTACTCCAGGGATTTGGAGGGCATGACATTTTCAATGCGGAGAGGGATGATGGCGATGCCTTTATTGACGGCCCGTTCGACCTCGCGCTTGATGTGGGGGGAGGCATTGGAGTGGGAGGAGAAAACCAACACGATGGCCTGAGCCCCTTCCAGAGCTTCGATGATGGAGGCGCCATAGTCGCTCCCCGGCAGGATGTTGCGGGGAGCCATCCAGACGGGGATACCCCCGGCCTCCATTGCGGCGCAGACCGTTTCGGCCGTGGGTTTGTCGTGGCTGGAGTAACTAAGGAAAACATGTTGAGCCATGGTGGTTTCTCTCTCTTTGACCCTCTCTCAGCAAAGGTGTGGTCTTCGGCGCCTCGGGCTGGGGCCCAAGACCTGCCAGGCGCCATCGCCTGCTCCATACAGTCGAGGGCGGCTGTTCTCCAGGTTTTTCAGAGTTCTCGATTAGTATATTATAAGCGAAAATGAAGAGTGTTGATACAGAGTCTTGTGGAAAAAGGCAGACCGGCAATGAGGGAGGCAGGCATGATCGTGGGAGTGGTAAGCGACACACACGGCAACCAAGAGGGAATGCTGCTGTTGGCGGCGCGCCTCAAGTCCCTGGGAGTTGAGACCCTGCTACACCTGGGGGACGACTATCGGGACCTGGCCGCCCTGGCGCAGGCCGGCCTCGAGGTCCTGGGCGTGCCGGGGCTTTTCTGCCCGGAATACCGGGAACCCCGCATCCCCAACCGGCAGATGGTAGAGTTGGCAGGTTTGAAGTTTCTCCTCACCCATTCGGAGACCCGCCACCGCTACGACGCCCCGGGGGATGTCGACCCGGAGATGGCCTGCTACGAGGTCGACGCCGTGCTGTACGGACACACCCATGCTCCGAACCTGGAAGAGCGCCAGGGTGTCGTGTGGATCAATCCCGGCCACCTCAGGAAGTGGGCTGACCGGGGTCATCCCCCCACCTTCGCTCTCCTCCGGATCTCGCCGTCGGAACTGAAGGTTCAGCTTCACCGGCTAGCAGATGGTGAGCTCCTCCAGGAAAAGATTTTTCACATTCCGGCTCAGAGGTAATCCCCGCGCTTGAACTTGAAACTCTCCGTCCAGGTAAGGGCGGCGGCCTCCTCCGCCACCTGGCGCAGGGAGGAATCTCTCGGCAAGGCCCGGGCCAGGGACTCGAGGCGTTCGCTGTCCTTTTCCAGGGCTTGCACCAGAGGCGAGAGGCCCTTGGGGGTCAGTCCCGGCCGAGCCAGGGCTTCCTGGAAGATCTCCAGGCGGGACAAAACCGTCTCCACCATTTCCTGGGCGCCTCCGTCCGACTCCGCCGGGGCCACGCCGGCCATCAGTTCCGGCCCACCCAGAGCCTGGGGGCCCGCCTCCGTTTCTCTAAGGGCCACCGCCTCCTTAAGGCACTCGGCAAATTTGTTCTGCCCTCCCCCGGGAGTGGGGGAGGAAGCCGGGTTCACCGGCAGTAAGAGCAGGTCTTCAATTTTCATGGGTTCAGTCTGCCTTTAATTCAGGTTCCCTCCTCGGCAACCTTTTTTTCTAACCAGAGCACCAGAACGAACATCTTGGCAAGTCATCCATAAGGGTGCAATCGGCTCAGATTACTTCACTTTCCTGGAGGCCGCTCCACCAGAAACAAATAAACAGCAGGTAAAGAAAAAGAAATTCCATGGCTCCCTCCCCTTATCTAGGCCCTCGGATATCCCCGCAGCAATCCAAAACTCCAGGGGAACATGTGTTGGTGGCTGTTAGCCCAGGCCCGGCAAGTTGTGCCTCACCCAGGCAAGGCCGGTCCTCTTTGAGGGACTAGACGCCATCGGGCTGAGAGACCCGGTACAGCAGATCGCGCAGCCGATCGAACTCATAGAGTTCCCGGGCCTCTTGTTTTTCCATGCCAAGGAACTGTTCCTGAACCTGGCGCATAAGTTCCGCCGCCCGAGCCAGATCCACCGCCTCCTGGGGCGGAGAGGCCAGATTTTGGGTCCGCACCAGCTCGAGGCGGTCTTCGCTGTCAATCCCCGTCGAAACGTTGGCTTCGGTCTTGGGGGAGTCCACCTTGCTTCCGGCCGCCTGGTTCTCCTGCTCCGGCGCCAGGCGTTGCGTATAATAGGGATAGTGGCTGGAAATCTCCACCAAAGGCCTCCTTTACGTGTTTTTTAGGTAAGGAAGCAAAATCAATGCCAAACCGGAAAGTCGCAGTTAATCAGGAAATTCCCCCAGAACATGAAAAAATCACGGCAAATTTTTCCTAGTGCGAAAGGGCGGAAACTACCTCAAAACGTGGGGTTTGCAGCAGGAAGGTTCCCCTTGGAGGAAGGACAAGAGGCTATGACCTATACTTCAGAACACACCAAGCATAAAACCCAGACTTTTGGCAAAGTCTTTACTTTTCCAGGGGGCGGCGGCGGCCGGGCCTTGGGCCACGTTTATGCCTAGCTCAGTGGAGAATTTTCCCTCCAGGCAGGCCAGGAGGTCGGCCATGACTTTCATAACACATCTATTGAGGATTTAAGGAGGAAAGTCCGGTATTCAGCATGAACCTTCTGCGGATGGACAACTGTATATTGTCATTATGGCGGAAAACTAGTATTTTTGAGGAACTGCCCCGTTCCACGCCAACCTGAGAGGACGGTTATCGTATGTGCATGATGGAAAACCGCCGCTGTGCCTGCGGCCGCCAGGCCGCGTACCTCAATTTTCGGGATAATATCCTGCCCCCGGAAATCCTGGTCACCCTGTACTGCCCGGAGTGCGGCCCCCAGGGGGACTTCAACCCGGAGTCCATGGTGGCCGACTGCGGCTGGATCATGGATTACGACATGGAAGGCGCACAGGCCTTTTTCCTCAAGCGGGGCCTGAGCCAGGCTCTCACTCCGGAGTTTATCTTCGACGAGGGCTACCTCACCTGGCAGGGATTTTCCCCCGGGGATCACTTAGTGCGGGCTGAACTGCACCAGCGCCTGGCGCCCCTCATCCAGGAAGATATGAACCAGTTTTTGCAATCCCTGAAGAGCGAATGGCTGGCCCACGTGGAGCGCCTCAAGGCCGAGGGCTGGCGCCGGGCCCGACTGGCCTGAGCGGGAATTATATTTTTTGAGAGTGTTGTTGGGGGGAGGGCCAGGGACCTGAGGTCCCTGCCCTCCCCCCAAGCCCCCCTCCCAACCCGCATATATACCCAGGGAGATTGGAGCCTTAGGCCCGACTTCCCTCGCCACACCATGAGACGTCAGTGCTTAGTGGAGCGGATGTGTGTAAGGGAACAGGGGGCAGAAAAACTCTAGCTACCATGCAATAGCTTCCAAGAATTTTCTTCGGTAAAGGCGCACATGACCCTCAAAGACATCGAGGCGGCCCGGGAACGGGTGCGGGGAGTGATTCTCCGCACCCCTTTGGTGTATTCTCAGACCCTGAGCCGCCGGGGAGGCGGGGAGGTTTTCCTGAAGCTGGAAAACCTCCAGACCACCGGGTCCTTCAAGCTCCGGGGAGCGGTCAACCGATTGAGCCTCATGCGGGATCGGGGCGAGGGCGACCGGGTAGTGGCAGCCTCCGCCGGCAACCACGGCCAGGGGGTGGCCTGGGCCGCGACACACCTGGGACTGCAAGCCACCATTGTTATGCCCCAAGGAGCCTCCATCTCCAAGCAGTTGGCCTGCCGGGGGTACGGGGCCGAACTGGTGCTCTCGGGTCAAAATCTCTCTGAGGCCCTGGAGAAGGCCCGAGAATTTGTGGCCCGGGGCTACGTTTTCATCCACCCCTACGACGACCTGGAGGTGGTGGCCGGCCAGGGCACCCTGGGCCTGGAGATCCTGGAGGATCTCCCGGAGGTGGACACGGTGGTCCTGCCGGTGGGGGGCGGGGGGCTGGCCGCGGGTACGGCTCTGGCCCTGAAGGAGCGTTCCCCCCAGGTGCGGGTCATCGGGGTGCAGACCGCCCAGGTGCCGTCCCTGGCCGCGGCCCGGGAGGAGGGCGAGCCCATCATGGTGCCGGCCCGGCCCACCCTGGCGGACGGCATCCAGGTGCTAAAGGTGGGCAGCCAAACTTACCCGTACCTTGAGAAGTACCTGGATGACCTGGTGCTGGTGGGGGAGGGGGACATTGCCCAGGCCATCCTGGTGCTCCTGGAAAACAAGAAAGTCCTGGCGGAAGGGGCCGGCGCCGCGCCGGCCGCCGCCTTTTTGAAGCCCCTGACGGGCCGGGATCTGGGTCAGCGGGTGGTCCTGGTAATTTCCGGCGGCAACATCGACATTCCGCTCTTGGAGCGGGTGCTGGTGCGGGCCCTGCTTACCCGGGGCCGACTTCTCAACCTCCGGGTGGTGCTGTCGGACCGGCCCGGTTCCCTGGGACGCCTGGCCAGGCTCCTGGGGGAGCAGGAGGCCAATATCCTCCACCTCTTCCATGACCGCCTGGGCCGGGACCTGGCCCTGGACTCCACCCGGGTGGACGTGATCTTAGAGACCCGGAGCCAGGAACACGGTGAGCAGGTGGTCCGGGCCCTGGAAGAGGCAGGCTACCGGGTGGAGGAGAAGCCATAAGGGAAGGTGGGGGATAGGGCTAAGGGGCACGCCCCCCTGTCACTTCCCCCGCACCCCACCCCCAATACCTTGATAAGTTATTGTTACGTTCAAATTCATGGACCAGCGTGAGAAGACATTACGAAGAGTAGTACTGAAATGTGCTGATTTTGCTCAAAAGCTTTTATATCATTGAGCGCTTGATAAATATAAAAATGATTTTTCTCTTAATTTTTGGAAAATGAGGATTGCATGGGCGTTTCTAAAAAGATCAAAGCGACGATGGAGCGGGCTTCCTGGATTCGGCGGATGTTCGAGGAAGGGGCGGAGCTCAAAGCTCGCCTGGGCCCGGACAACGTCTTCGACTTCACCCTGGGGAATCCCGACCTGGAGCCCCCGCCCCGCTTCAAGGAGGCCCTGGTGGAGGTGGCCCAGGACCCCAGCCCCGGCCTCCACAGCTACATGCCCAACGCCGGCCTTCTTATGACCCGCCGGGCCCTGGCCGGGCACCTGCGCAGTATGTACGAGCGTGATTTCAGTCCCGAGGACCTGGTCCTAACCTGCGGCGCCGCCGGAGCCCTCAATGTCATTCTCAAAGCCCTCCTGGACCCCGGGGACGAAGTGGTTATCTTGGCGCCGTTTTTTCCGGAGTACCTGTTCTATGCCGACAACCACGGCGGCACGGGCCTGGTGGTGGAGACGGATGACAAATTCCAGTTGGACCTCAAGGGACTGGAGGCCGCCCTGAGCCCCCGGACCCGGGTAGTGCTCATCAACTCTCCCAATAATCCCACGGGACAGGTCTACCCGGCGTCGGCCCTCATGGAACTGGGCCACCTTCTCAAGCAGCACGGCCACCGGGTGGGCCGGGAGATCTACCTGGTGGCGGACGAGCCTTATAGCCGCATCCTCTATGACGGCCTCGAACTCCCCAACATCTTTGCGGTGTATCCAAACACCATTCTGGCCACCTCTTTTTCCAAGGACCTCTCCATTCCCGGAGAGCGCCTGGGGCTGGTGGCGGTGGACCCTGAGGCTACTCACCGGGAAGAACTCCAGGCCGGCTTCATCCTGACCAACCGTATCCTGGGCTTCGTCAACGCCCCGGCCCTGATGCAGCGAGCGGTGGCCAAGGTGCCGGGGCTGTGCGTGGACACCACCCCCTATACCCGGCGCCGGGATCTTCTGGCACAAATCCTCAAAGAGGCGGGCTATCGCTTTCTTATGCCCCAGGGGGCCTTCTACTTTTTTCCCGAAGCTCCGGGGGGGGACGACCTGGCTTTCGTGAACCGCCTGAAACAAGAGAACATCCTGGCCGTGCCAGGCCGGGGCTTCGGACGGGCGGGCTACTTCCGTCTGGCCTTCTGCGTCCCGGAAACCGTCATCGAACAGGCCGCCCCCGGCTTGGCGTGGGCTGCGCGAGGATGAAGGGAAGATTTTGAGGGGAGGGCCGGGGGAGGTTAGAGCGGGTTTGAAACCCGCCCCTACACGGCCTCCCTTTAAACTCCCCTCCCAACCTTCTTTGGAAGACTCGGTAGCACGGGCATCTTGCCCGTGCAGCAAGGGCTGGAAGCCCGTGCTATCGTATTTATGTAAAGGATTGGGGGTGGGGGTTTGGGGGAGGGGGTAAGGGGTTGCGCCCCTTAGCCCCTTCCCACAAAAACCTAGACACACTATGGCTAAGAGAAAGAGGTTGGAGCGGCCGGTGGCGGTGGGGCAGGTGCTGGAGGGTCTCATCCGGCCCGGGGACTGGCATACCATAGAGGTCCGCCAGCGGGTGCGGGCAGCCTGGGAGCGGGCGGTGCCGGAGGCCTTTCAAGAACAGGCCAGGCTAGTGGACCTGCAACGACGGGAGCTCTGGGTGGAAGTGACCTCCAGCGCCTGGGTGCAGGAGTTCCAATTTCTCAAACCGAAGATACTGGTGGCCCTGGAACAGGTTTTAGGCCCCGGGATTATCCGGGAAGTGCGCTTCCGGGTGGGGAAATAGTGAACGTCAAAGCTCGGCAGATTATTGCAGGACAGGGTTCATGACCGCCAGCCCGGAAATGAAGCCGGTCCGCATCCTCCTGGTGGACGACGACCGCCTGATCCGGTCTCTGGGGCGGGAGCTGTTGGAAAACCTGGGCTACGCCGTAGAGACCGCCGAGAATGGAGAGGAGGTCCTGGAGCAGTGTGGACAGGGCCCCCCTCCGGAACTGGTGATTCTTGACTTCAACTTGCCGGGGGGAATAAGCGGACTGGCCTTACTTCAGCGCCTCAGGGAGATCCATCCTGCGGGCCGGGTGCTGCTGGCCTCCGGGTTTTTTTCCAAACAAGAGATGGCCGAGCTCCAGGAGGCGGGGGCGGCCGGGTTTCTCTTTAAGCCCTTCCGGGTGGCGGAGCTGAAATCCCGCATCGAGGAGGTCCTGGGGGGGCTGTCTGGGTCTTAGCCAGGGGTTGTGCCAGGCCCATGCAAAGCAAGAGCCCGGTGTTTTGACGGTGAATGGGGTTTTCTGCCGCCAATCCGCGCTGCACCGGCGAGATGCCCATGCTACCCAGTCTTCCAAAGGAGTTGGAGGGGAGGGCCGGGAGACCGCAGGCTCTCCACCTCCGTTTGCAAAGGCCTTTCCTATTACTTGGAGCGTGAAATAGATTAACTTTCGCCCTCACCCTAACCCTCTCCCTCAAGGGAGAGGGGATGAAAGGAAGGCTCCAACAGTTAATTAATTTTTTGCGCTGAGTAATAACTATCTTATTAAATCCTGCCAGTTCTTCCACAGTATCACCCCAGGCAAATCCCTTCCGTTAATGTAAAGGAAATGGTGATTTTAGACGTCTGGAAAATTACTCAAATCGGCAACTTATAACAAGTTGCCGGAAAAAAGATAAGTTCATTAAGATACAAGGGGCGCAATTCATTGCGCCCTTTTAGGGCGTGATAAATCACGCCCCTACGAATAAATACCTTTATGAACGCAGACTGCTACTAGATGTAGCGTAGGCGCCCTCGCCTGCGAAAATACCGCCGAGAGCGGCTATTCTCCCTAGCCGTCGCTTAAAAACCGGTTTTTTAAGAGGTCTCGATTTGTTCTCCAGTGAGATGGTGGTAAGATGGAATGAAGGTAACCGGAAAAAGAAGACTCCGAGACAAGTCTGATGACTATTTCGAAGAAAAAAGGGAAGGAAATCTTGATACCGAAGTCACCCCTCATGTGGCCGCCGCCAATAGAGGCCGGGGACGCGGTGGCGGTGGCCGCGCCGGCCAGCCCCATCACCCGGGAGGCCTGGGGGAAAGGGGTGGAGGTGCTGGAAGACTGGGGCTTCCGGGTGGTTTCGACCCCGGAGGTCTTCGCGGCCCGGCCCTGGGGCGAGCCCACCGACCGGGAGACCACCCGGCGTTTCCAGGAGATTTGGGAAAATCCTGAGGTGAAGGCCGTGGTGGGAGTGCGGGGCGGCTATGGTTCCCTCAAGATCCTTCCCCACCTGGACCTGGACCGCCTGGCCCGGCACCCCAAACGTCTGGTGGGCTTCAGCGACCTCACCAACCTGCTCCTCACCTTGAATCAGCGCCTGGGGCTGGTGACTTTCCACGGACCCACCCTGGCCCACCTGGCGGAGGTCACCCCCCCGGCCCGGGAGAGCTGGCACCGGTGGCTCACCGCTTCGGGCCCTCAGCACCTGAGCCTTGCCGGGCTCACCGTGCTCCACCCCGGCACGGCGGCGGGGCCGCTTTTCGGGGGCAATCTCACCACCCTGTGCCACCTCCTGGGCACGCCGTATGCCCCCCGCCTCTCGGGCTCTCTCCTCTTTCTGGAGGACCACAACGAGGCCCTCTACCGCCTGGACCGCCTGGCCCACCACCTGCTCTTTTCGGGAATTCTGGACGGAGTGCAGGGCATCCTTCTGGGCTCCTTCACCGGGGGCGCGGCGCCCGAACACGTGGCCGAGGTAATGGCCCTGGCTTTTCAGCCCCTGGGCATACCGGTGGCGGCCGGCCTACCGGTGGGGCACCAGCCGGAGAACCACACCCTGCCTCTGGGAGCCCTGGCCCGCCTGGACACGACGACAGCCACCCTCACCTTTCTGGCCTGAGCCATCCGGGTAATTCCGGCGAATGAGGAACTGGTTGGAGGAGTTGACAAGCCTTCCCCGGGACTTATGTTATGGGAAATTTCGCTGTACCTAAGGGAGGAACTATGGCCAAAAAAGCTTATGTTTGTTCCACTTGTGGCGCCCTGGCAGAGGAGCCCGGGCATCTGTGCAATCCCCAGGGGGAAAGCATGAACTGCGAATACTGCGGCGACCCCCATGAGCCCCACGAGAAGCATTTTTGTAAAGGGAAGCTCGATGATATCAAGTACGTCTGTGAGGGCTGCGGCCGCCTGGCCACCAGCCAAGACTTCCTTTGCAATCCCAAGGAAGTGCCCTAACGTCTAATTAAGGAAAAGAGATTTTTGGGGGGAGGGTGGTCCTCACGGGCTGGGAGCCCGTGCTAAAAGGGTCGTGGACCCCTGCCCCCTCCGCCAAGCCCCCAATCCCTTAGGGGGAGTAATCAAAGCCGGGGAAGCCGGGGCCTTTGGTCCCGCCTTCCCCGGTTTTTTCTAAAGGGGGTTGGGAGGGGAGTTTGAGGGGAGGGCGGGGGCGCCGCGCTCCCCCGGCCCTCCCCTCAAGAAACAGCCACAGCTTCACCCAATAAGGAGGCGGCCATGCCCGTGCGTTCCCGGATGTTGCCCCCCGGCTGGTATCCCGCCAGTCAGAGCGGCTGTGTCAGCGACATTGAATCATATATTACCGGAGTGAAACCCCTGCCGGCCGGCACCAAAGTTTATGGCGGTATGATGCCCCACGCCGGCTGGTATTTTTCGGGAAAATTAGCGGCCCAAGTCTTTTACCTCACGTCCCGAGTCACCCAGCCCCAGGTGGTCTGTGTTTTTGGGGGCCATCTGGGGAGCGGCCCTCCCCTTCTGGTCACCGAAGACGCCTGGGAAACTCCTCTGGGGAACGTCCCCCTGGCCACCGAGTTCTATAAGCCCCTCATGGCAAAAATGACCATGAAGGCAGAATACCCCGGAGATAACACCATCGAAGTGAATCTCCCTTTCGTCAAGCACTTTTTCCCGAAAAGTCAGGTTCTGGCGGTTCGTTCGCCCCAATCTGCAGAAGCTGTGAAGCTGGGGGAGGCCGTGGTCGCAGTGGCCCAGGAGCTCGGCAAAACCATCCTCTTTTTCGGGTCCGCCGACCTCACCCACTACGGCCCCAACTACGGCTGGGCCCCCAAGGGCTACGGGGCCGCCGCGGTGAAATGGGTCAAAGAGGTAAATGACAAGCGCTTCATGGATGCGGTCTTAAAGCTCGACGCCATGGGTGCAGTGAACGCCGCCAACCAGGACCAGAGTTCCTGCTCTGCCGGCGCCCCCGCCGCGGCCATCACCGCGGCCAAGCTAATGGGAGCCACCAAGGCCCTCTTCGTGGACTACTACACCAGCTACGACGTCATGCCGGGGGACTCTTTCGTAGGCTACGGCGGGGTTGTCTGGGCTAGTTAACTTCAGGTTTTTTTTAGCGAGAACACCAGGTGAATATTCGCTTTCACCCGCATGCCTTGGAAAGAATGGCCGAAAGAGGTGCAACCGAAGCTGAGGTCATTGCAACCATAAATCATGGCGAGGAGATTCCAGCAAAGTTAAACCGCATCGGGTTCCGGCGAAATTTTGCCATTGAGGGCATGTGGCGAGGTCAGCAATATCGGAACAAGCAGATTGAGTTGTATGCCGTCGCAGAAGGTGATAATTGGCTGGTCTTAACGGTTATTGTCAAGTTTTTCTAATCCAAAGTAAGATAGTTTATACATTTTGTCACCTATGTTATCCTCGACTACGGAAAGTTCCTCAGGCTGTAATAATTGGGCAGGACAGTCGTCCCTGGCCACCGGTGAGCATTGGCGAGCACGGAGGTCTCCCAACGAGTCTATTTTTTTTCATGGCTTAGGCGTGAGCCTGGGGCTCACGAAAGGCTCATATAGAACAAGTATTTAAATCTATGAAATTCAGTACTAAGGAACCAGGCAAATGAGAATAACATACGATCCCGGACGGAACATCGCCTATATCCGGCTCCAAGAAAAGAAAGCAGAAGTTGAAACCATACGTATCAGTGACGAACTCAACGTGGACCTGGCCCCCGATGGCACGGTATACGGCATCGAACTGATGAACGCCAAAGCCCAACTCTTTACGGAAGATCAGGGCAAGCTGGTGGTTATCAATGAGGCCTTGGGTGGAGTTCAAGAAATAAATCTAATTTGACTAACCCAAAGAAAAATTACACCTTCGCCACCCAAGCCATCCCGGTGGACTACTACATCAGCTATGACGTCATGCCGGGGGACTCTTTCGTGGGCTACGGCGGGGTCATTTGGGCCGGTTAGTCCAATCTTAAGATTTTTCTGATAATCATGACAGCACCAAA
The DNA here is from genome assembly GCA_965602785.1 of uncultured Syntrophobacterales bacterium. Taxonomy (GTDB): domain Bacteria; phylum Desulfobacterota; class Desulfobaccia; order Desulfobaccales; family 0-14-0-80-60-11; genus JBGSLA01. Next base: position 2,342 of record CBFDAH010000024.1, on the reverse strand, counting down.
GAAAATCCTGGAACTGGTAGACCGCTTCCACAGCAACTTCGATTCTTATAAGCGTCCTGCTTATAACGAAACCCAACTCCGACGTGAGTTTCTTGATCCTTTCTTCAAGGCCCTGGATTGGGACGTCGATAACGAGCAAGGCTTCGCAGAAGCTTATAAAGATGTCGTTCACGAAGACGCAATCAAAATAGGCGGGGCCACTAAAGCCCCGGATTACAGTTTTCGCATCGGCGGGGTCAGAAAATTTTTCGTCGAGGCCAAAAAACCAAGCGTCAAAATCAAAGAAGACATGTCCTCGGCTTATCAATTACGGCGTTATGCTTGGAGCGCCAAGCTCTCTTTGAGTATTCTTACCAATTTCGAGTGGTTTCAGGTCTACGACTGTCGGTTTAAACCCACCAAAACTGATAAAGCTACTCATTCCTGCATCATATCCGTGCATTACGCCGATTACCCGCGCCGCTGGGAAGAACTTGCCGATATCTTCTTCCGCCAGGCTATCCTCAAAGGGTCTTTTGATAAGTATGTGGAAGCCAAACGGGTGAAAAAAGGCACGGCTGAGGTTGATACGGCCTTTTTGGAAGAAATTGAACGCTGGCGGGAGGTGCTGGCTCGGAATATGGCCTTGCGCAACCCGGGTTTAAGCCAGCGGGAACTCAACTATGCCGTGCAAGTCACCATCGACCGCATTATTTTCCTGCGCATCTGCGAAGACCGGGGCATTGAACCGTACGCCCGCCTCATGGCTCTGCAAAACGGCCAGCAGATTTACCAGCGTCTCTTTAACCTTTTCTATCAGGCCGATGAAAAGTATAACTCCGGTCTCTTTCACTTTCAGAAGGAGAAGGACCGCTCTTCTCAAGTGGATGCCCTTACCCCTAATCTGGTCATCGATGACAAGGTCCTGAAGGACATTTTCAAACACCTCTATTATCCAGACAGCCCCTATGAGTTTTCCGTACTGCCTGCGGATATCCTGGGCCAGGTGTATGAGCGCTTTTTAGGAAAGGTCATCCGGCTCACTCCCGGGCACCGGGCTGTTGTGGAAGACAAACCTGAGGTGCGCAAAGCCGGGGGCGTCTACTATACGCCCACCTATATCGTGGACTACATTGTGCGTCAGTCCGTGGGAAAGCTTTTAGAAGGGAGAGCCCTAAACCGCAAAGGCCAGATCGGCCCTTTGCACGTCTTGGACCCGGCCTGCGGTTCGGGCTCTTTTCTCCTGGGGGCCTATCAGTATCTACTTAACTGGCACCTGGATCAGTATCTAAAAGAACCAACACGGTGGGTCAAAGGCCGAGCCCCCCGTCTTTATGAAGCTGCTGGGGGCGGCTATAAACTCACCATCGGCGAGCGCAAGCGCCTTCTCCTCACCCATATCTTCGGGGTGGACACTGACGCCCAGGCTGTAGAAGTGACCAAGCTGTCCCTGCTCCTCAAGGTCCTGGAGGGGGAAGACGAGCAGTCCGTGGGCACCCAGCTTGCCCTTTTCCGGGAGCGGGCCCTGCCTGATTTGGGGAGCAACGTCAAGTGCGGCAACTCCCTCATCGGCCCGGATTTCTACCACGGCCAACAGCAAGCCCTCGTGCCCGATGAGGAGGCCTACCGCATCAATGCCTTTGACTGGCACGGCGAGTTCCCCCACATAATGGACAAAGGCGGCTTCGACGCAGTCATCGGTAACCCACCGTATGGAGCAGAATATATTGCACCAGAGAAAAAATATTTTCTTAATAAATTTACGTTACAGAATTATCAATTAGATAGTTATCTTATATTTTTAGAGAAGTCTTTCAATTTATTAAACATCAATGGTTTTTTTGGAATGATTATTCCAAATCCATGGCTAACTAATTTACTACAAAGAAATTTGAGGGATTACGTTTCTAAAAATTTTTAAAATACATGATATAGTTCACTTTAAAGAAATAGTTTTCTCAAAAGCAACCGTAGATACAGAAATTATTATTCTTCAAAAATCAATGCCCTACAAATGGATAGCTAAATCAATAATTGTTAATTCTATTATTGATTTTAATTATAATAAAGATAATATTGATAAAAATATTATTTATCATGACCAAACATACTGGTCTAGTTTAAATGGTGACCCAATAAATATTTTTATTGATGATAACAGCAAACAATTAGCTCAGAAAATATTTAATCAATGCTTAGAACTTAAATATTTATGCAAAATAAAGGTTGGCATTAAACCTTATCAAATAGGTAAAGGAATTCCCCCACAATCAAAAGTAACAGTTAGGAAAAGAATTTATGACAGTAAACCACTGCTGTCCGGCATGCTAATTGAATAGCAAAGGTTGTCGGTTATCAGGTGG
>CBFDAH010000023.1:0-23957 GCA_965602785.1 uncultured Syntrophobacterales bacterium | reverse complement strand
ACGCCGATTTAGGCAACTAAGCACTACCGCCCCTGGCCTCCCAGGATAACCTTGAGGGTTTTCCACAAAATCAGGAGATCCAGCCCGAAAGAGGCGTGGCGCAGGTAATAAAGATCATAGTGAAACTTGCGAATCTGGGCCTCCAGGGTGCTGGGGTACCCGTTGTGCACCTGGTCCCAGCCACTGAGACCGGGTTTGGCGGCAAACCGGAGCTGGTAGCCGGGCACTTCTTTGGCTAACAGGGTGGCGAAATGATACCGGATGGGCCGGGGCCCCACGAAACTCATCTCTCCCCGCCAGACATTGTAGAGTTGGGGTAGTTCATCCAGACGGGTTTTACGGAGGATGTTCCCCACCCAGGTGATGCGAGGGTCTTTTTTGGTGGCCCATTGAGGGGTTCCCTGCTCCGCCTCCACCACCATGGTGCGCAGCTTGAAGCAGGGAAAGGCAAGGCCGTGTCGCCCCAGGCGTTCCTGGACGAAGAACACCGGGCCTCGGCTGGTAAGCTTGGTGGCCAGGGCTGCGAAGCCCACCAGAATCACCGCCAGGGGCGCCGCCAGGAGCACGAGGAGGACATCCAAGGCGCGTTTCAACCGCCCGCCTAGGTAGGGCAAGGTCGCCTGGAAGGGCCCCGCTCCGGCTTGCTGGTCGATGGAGAGATCCCATACAGCTGTGCCTGCCAAGATCCCCGCAAAAAAGGCCGACACGCTAAAATCGTGGCCCCGGGGCAAGTCCGCTTTGAAAGTCTGTTCCGACATGGTTTTTAGCTCCTGATTAACTGATGGTAGAGTTGTCAGGTTTCCCTGACCATCCGATCCATATCGAACTGTTGATGCATGCGCCTCAAATCCGCAGAAGATCTGAAACCATTGCCGTTGCCGCGGCTGGCGGCCAGGTTCAGAATCTCCTGACGCAGAGCCGAGGTTAGGGCCGGTACATCCTTGGGGGGAACCAGGGTGGCCTGAACCCCTGGAATTTCCCGGACCCCGTAGCAGTCGAAGCCCACCACCGGCACCCCGGCCACGGCGGCTTCAATCACTGCCCCCGGAACCCCCTCTAAGGGCATGGAACTAAGGAGGTACAGGTCAAAAGCGGCAAAATAGCGGGCCGGGTCTATCACCCAGCCGGTGAAGATGATGTCTTCTTCCAGGCCCCGCTCCCGCACCATCCGCATCAGGCGCTCCTTGAAGCCTATCTCCGAGGAGGTCTTGGCATCTCCCACAATGATGAACTTGAGGGTGGGAAAGGTTTCTTTGAGTTCGCCGAACACCCTCACTGCATAGTCGTGTCCTTTCCAGGGCACGATGCGGGAGACGTTTCCCAGTACGATGTCCTCCTGGCGCAACCCCAGGGCCTCCCGCTGGGCCTGCCGCTCTTCCGGGGAAAGACGGGCCACCGGTAAGAAGGGCGACAGGTCTTTCCCGTAATAAATCACCTGTCCTTTGGGCCAGGGGCACACCCCGGCCTGGCAGTAGGCCTCTTTGAGCTCCTGACCCACGAAGATGAAGGCGTCTGTGGACCCGCCTGCCAGGCGCTCCAGGCCTTGGAAGAGAATCCTCCTGGCCCAGGACTGGGTGGGGGCAAAGCTGGCCCCGTAAACCGAGTGGACCACCCAGTTAACCCCCGCCAGCCATGCCGCCAGCCGGCCGACGACCCCCGCTTTGGCCAGGTGGGTGTGCACCACGTCGTAGCGCCGCCGACGAAAAAGGCGGGAGAGGTTCACCAGGGCGAGCATTTCATCCACCGGCCGCACGTATTTTCTAAGACTCGGCACCTGTATAACCCCGAAGCCGGCGTCCCGCTTTGCCTGCATGAGCTCGGGCGAGGCGTTGCGGCCCACGATGAGCTCCACGTCCCAGCCCTGCCGCTTTTGGTCCTCAGCCAGGGCCATTACCCAACCCGTGGCGTTGGTGTCGTAAAAAGTTGTGACCACATGGGCGATTTTGACAGCCATGTTTCCTCCCAGAACTAGTGATGCTGAACTGCTATCAATAACTTCTAACCCCGGTTTGTTCTCCCGAACCACAAATCCGACTTCCTTCAGGCTCCGGCCCGGTCAAGGAGTTCGCCGATTTCAAGACGCAGGCCCTCGAGTTCGGCCATGGATACCGGGAAGGGATTTAGGGGCAGATTTTCCGTGAACCGACGAACCCTGGTCAGGATAGCCGCCTGGTGCTCCCGGGAGATTTGACCCCGGCGGACGGCTTGATCCAGGAGCATGAGATACTGGAAATCCTGGAGCCCTCGCCGCAGGGTCTCCAGCCGGGTGGTGGGCACAGGCCGGCCCGTCACGGGGTGAGGATAGTAAAAGGTGCCTTTGCGGTAATAGTCCCGGGGGCCGGGTGGGGTGGTCCAGGGATCACCGGGCCAATAGTTCACCCCCCACAGGAGGTAGCCGGAGAACCGGTAGCGGTAGAGCAGCCAGCCGATGAGCCGCGGGTGGGCCAGAGGTTGATCTATGCCGTGAAGTCGGTTGGTATAAAGCCAGGCATCCTGCCCCCGGCGCGGACCAACCTCTCTGTCCTTTTCCCGGTAGTGCGCGGCCTGATGGGCCCAAATGTCGATGACCCCGGCAAATTCAGGCGGGGGGTGCCAGCCGGCGCTTAAGGTACGCACTTTGGGGGCCAGAGATTTGGCCAGGGTATAAGCCTGGATGACGGCCTCGTACTGCTCCGGCCGGGGCTCATCCACCAAATAGTTCAAGGCCCGGTGGTCCCAGCCCTGGCGGTGGAGATACTCGACAAAAAGAGGATAAAAAACCCGGGCCCGCCGGGCAAAGTTGTCGTCCGGAAGACTTATGGACTTCCAGCCCCGGAGCTTGGGAATCTGGAAGTGCCTGAACTTCGCGTCATTTAAGGCATACATCAGAAGATCATGATAGGTGGTAAAATCCTCCAACCGCCGGCCCTGCTCCACCTGGGTCAGGGGGAGGGGATATGAGCCTCCCAGGGCGTTGATCTTGTACTCCCTGAGACTCTGGTAGTAGGCTTTGATGACCGAGGGGTCACTCAGGGGAGAGCGCCCGCCATACCGGGGCCAGGGCTTTTGATGGTGCCAGAAGCCCCCGAAGATGGTGATGGGCAGGTCCTCCGGAAGAGCGAATCCGTAGACCTTGAGCTCCACGGGCAGCCAGACGCTCCCCCGCCGGTCGCTGAAGACCAGGTTCAGGGGATATGACCCGGGAGGGCAACCCGGAGGAATTTTGAGGCTCACCCACAGGGGTAAAGGTCCGGAAGCCGGGCCCGGGAAATTCTCCTCAAGGGGGAGCAAAGCATCCGGGGGGAACTTCCCCTGAGAGCCTGAAGGAGCCGCCATCACCCGGAAAAACCGGCATTCCACGGCCAGGGCCTCGGGCAGGTCCTTCACCTCAGCCTTGAGGGAGGATGCCTCGCCCTCCACCAGCACGGGTAGGAAGAGATACTCGTTTTTTGCTCCGGCCAGGTTGATGGTCTCGGTTGTTTGAGCCCCCCCGGTCAACCTCAGGGTACGCACGGGATGGGGCCAGGACTCGGTCAGGCACAACGCGGTCCCCCCCCTTCCCGCCATGCCGAAAGCCGTGGCCAGACCGAGTAAGGCTATAAACCCCCAGAGCTTTTTCATGAAGAATTCTCAGTCATCAGTTTCGGCATGGGTATGGGCGCGCTGCCAGGCTCCCCACCTGGGGGACCAGGTGGAGCTGTTTTTCACTCAGGACGGTGCCGTACCGCTTCATGGACGAGTCCGGGAATATTAGCCCTGGACCAGGGCATCCCGGCGCCTCTCCTCCCCAGACCTTTTCTCGCCCGGCGCGGCCGCATCATGCCATGCACCGCCACCGGGAACATGAGAATGGAAAACATGGTGCGGTGGCGCATGGCTGAGCCGGCATTGGCCTGGAGCACCGCGCTGGTGGTGATGCCCACCACCAGAAAGGCCAGAAGCGCCAGGGTGAGCTTCCGGTTGTGGCGGTAGAGGTCTTTGACGCCCTTCAGGAAGTAAATACACACCAGCACCAGCCAGGTTGAATCCAGGAGGCCCAGGGCTTGTTTGGGGGAGGTCACCTGCCAGGGCAGGGGAGAAAACATGAAATAGGTGGTGGCCAAAGGCATTACCATGACCACGTCCCTGTAGGAGGAGTACTTGACTCCCTTCATGTAGACTGACCCGGCGCTTTCGGAGATGCGCAGACGCTGGTTCATGCTGTCTACGTCAGAAAACTGGGTGGCCGCCTGCTCGAGTGGCGAGCGGGCTGTGTGATACTTGCCGAACAGGAAAAAACTGGCACTGCCCAGACCCAATACCAGGAGAATGAAGCTCAGCCTGACCAGGCGATACAACCTCCCGCGGCGACAGGTCGCCTGGTGGTAGGCCACCCAGTAAACAAAAACGGCGAGAGCCCCCAGGATTAGCAAGGGGGGCCGCAACAGCGCCATATAGAAAAGACTGGCAAGAGCGGCCGCATACAGCCACAGGCATGATCCCTTCCCTTCCCGGAACCGCACCTCGGAGAGCAGCCGAAAAAACAGGGTGATGCAGAAGGCGATCATCATGTCCCGGTTCAGGGTGCCGCCCAGCACCCAGCCGTAGGGATAGAGAGCCATGAACAGGGCGGTGCGGTCGGCCGTTTGGCGGTTGAACCAGAGAGCGGCCAGGCGGTGCAGGTTTATGATGATCCCCAGGCTCATAAGTGTGTTCAGAAGCTGGCCCAGAAGCTCTGAAGTGCCGAACAAAAAGTAGAGTATTCCCAGGGGCAGAGTATAGGCCCAATAGGGTTTCAGGATATAGGGAAGGTTCCCCCAAAAATCCGCCCGTAACAGAGCCGCGATTTGGGCGCCAGCCGCCTGGTACTTCTCAGCGTCATAGACGGCCAGGTCCAGGCGGAGATACCACTTGATGACGATGAAGGCCAGGCAGACACAGAAATAGCCGAGGAGTATCCTGGCCAGGGCATCGTCCCGCTTGTGCAGGTTGTATAAAAGAAATGCCAGGATGATGGCGGCCAAGGCCAGACAACTCAGCCAGTCCGTGAGGAACACATCCATGTCTGGTAATCCTCTCCCGAAGAAAATTGCTGCCAGGGGTTCGACTTTAGGGTCATGCAGCCTGATATCCAACCAGGTCCAGGTAAAACGATTCCAAGCGCGCCGCGATTCTGGTGATGTCGAATTTTTGTTGTATGCGGGCCTGGGCCGCGGCCCCGCGGTGGGCCCGCTGGGCCAGCGGCCAGGACAGAGCCTCGCCGATGGCCTGGGCCAGTTGCCTCGGCTCCCGGGGTTGGACCACCAGGCCGGTTTCCCCCACAATGAGGGCGGAGTCACCCACATCCGTGACCACACAGGGCACCCCGCAGGCCATGGCCTCCCCAATGACGTTGGCAAAGCCCTCCCCAAAGGCGGATGAGGACACATACACATCCAGAGCCGCCAGCAGCCGGGGGATGTCGCCTCGCTCTCCCAGGAGCCGCAACCGGTCCGGGGAGACCGGGGCGGTCTTTAAAAGCTGAGCAAACGAAAGATTATCAGCGCTGACCGCGTTGCCGGCCAGCAGGAAATGGGCCTCCGGGTGGCTGGCCAGGACCAAACGGGCCGCCCGCAGGAACGTTTCATGGTCCTTCTGGGGGTCAAAACGAGCTATCATGCCCACCAGGTGCGCCTCTGGCGGGAGATCCAGCTCCTCCCGCACTTCCCGGTAGCTGGGGGAATGGGGCCGGAAGCGCTTGAGGTCAAAGCCGTTGGGCACCACCAGCATACGCTCGGCGTCATACCCCAGGAGGGCGTGGGCCTTGAGACCGGCAAAGGAATTAACCAGGATCTTTTTCACGCCCCGGGACAGACGGGCGCACAGCCGCACGGTGACATCGGTGGTGCGCCGGTACCGGTTGAAATCCATGCGTGATTGGCGCAGATTCCACAGAATATTAGGGACCTTGGCCCACTTGCCGGCCAAGTAGCCCAGAAGGTCGGCGTGGTAGAGATAGGTCTGGAGGATATGGGGCTTGAGGCGGTTCAAGAGATTTTTCAGGCGGAAGAGGGCCACAGGACTGGGGGAGCCGGGGCGCATCCCCAGGTCCAAGACCGGCACTCCCTGCTCCTTCAGGAGTTGCCCGATTTTCCCCGGAGGCACCAAGGAGACCACGGTGGAGGCAATTCTTTCCGGGTTAAAGCGGGTTACCGTCTTATACAGGTGCATTTGGGCACCGCCCACGTGCAGACTGGTGATCAGGTGCAAGAGGTGCAAGGGTTTTTTGTCAGAAGTCACGGTCGGTCCTTAGTGGCGGTGCCCCCCCCGAAAATCAGGCAGGGGCCCTTTCCCTGAGCTAGACGAATGTCGAACCAATTACTTCTTGAGTCGAAACTTGCTAGCAAAAACTTTAGAGAAATTGAACACCTGAAACGCAACTTATAATTTTCCTTGAGAATTTTTCGATGTGGAGAAGGAGCGGGCTTTAAGGTCTTAGGAGGTTAATGTCCCGGTGGGAGAAAAGGACGTCCAGATTGGCAGGGAATCTCTTTTGCCTGGGTAACTCGTGGAAAGAAAAGACGGGGAACAGAAGGACTGTGCGAGCAGGAGAAGCCAAGGTACCACAGGGAGAAGGGGCGCATCCCCCTCCCCCCCTGGGCAGGCGCCCCCTGAGAAAACGTGGGCTTGGCTCACCCCACATGAGGAACAGCAGGCGGGCAGCCTTACTGTTCAAAGGAGAAGGCTGCTTGGCGACCTTACCTTTTCACACCCCGGCCTTCAATGCCATTATAACCGTAATTAATTTCAATATTCTGGAAATCGGACGTTTCGAACCACCCCTGCAAGGTTTTCATGGCCTGCGGATAGTCATAGGCCGGAGACAACCGGTCGAAGGTATCAAGAACGGCCCATTCCTTGGCAACCTTCTCGGACAACGGGTAGTTGTTGCTGAAGTCGGCCACAAAGAGGGACCAGTTCACGTGCCGACCGATCTTCGGAACCTTGTTGAAAAGGTTGGTTAGGGGCCACATGAAGTTCACGTAATGCTCGCACCAGAGATAGAGCTTTTCAGGGTCAATCTTCCTAGTGAATGGCCTGACCCAGTACTTGGTAACCATAAGTCTTTTCAGCAGATGATATTTTTTGTAGACATCCACTACGAGATTTCCCCCTGGTTTTAGGTAAGGGGGCAGGGAAAGGAAGGACTGGCGCACATCCGGCGTGTGCTGCAGGACGCCAAAGCAGAAGATCCTATCAAAAAAATTGCGTTTGAACGGCAACTTATAAATATCGGCCTGGGCGATCAAGACGTTGTCCTGGCCGCCGTTGATGGCGTAGTTGGCTTCCACCGCACTGCTCAAATCCACGGAGATGACCATGGCGCCGGTCTTGGCCGCCTGCTCCGTGAAACGGCCGGAACCGCAGCCCACCTCCAGAATGGTCTCGCCCCCAAGATACCTCGGCCACTTGGTTTCTTGGAAAAACCTGGTCTCCGAAATGTTTATCCCGGTATAGCTATCGTATTGGGTTATGGCGTGCCGGGACCACTCCAGGCCAAATCCCTGGGCATAATTTTCCAGGGGCACAAACCGGGGGATATAATTTTTCACCTCGTACGTCTGGTGACAACCGACACATTGGAGAAGGCCCGCCTTGATCCGGCCGTCAGAATCTGGTTCCCCGTCGACAAGGGTGACGTCGGCCTGACACTCAGGACAGGCAAAATAGTGGAGGTGAAGTTCTTTCACGAGATGTACTCCTGGCTTTTTGATATGTGGTCCTATCTTTTAAGGTTCCAGATTCTTCGGGCAGGGAGCAGTCCTCCTCTTCCCAAGGCCTGGCAGCGATGCAAACAATATAGCCGGCGGTGCGCCGGTCCAACGGCATGGCCGGGCACAGGCGGCGGAGGGCCCCGGAGAGGACCGAAGCCCCTTTGAGACCTTTAAAAAAGCAGGCCTGACGCCAGCCCTGCCACCTGTCCCCCGGATTTACCACGGAGAAGTGTAGAAAGCTCAGGTAGTTGCAGAAACGAAGGTGTAAGTCCGCCGCCTTATGGGCCCGAGCTAACTCCTCTCGGTTGAGGGGTCGGTGGGTGGCCATGACTGCGGGGCTCACCAGGCTCTGAAGCCTGCCGAGCCAGCCAGTCAGGTTGGGCACGACGGTGACCACCAATCCCCCAGGCCGAACATAGGCTGCCATCTGGCGCAACACCTTAGCCGGGTCTTCGAAATGCTCCACCACCCCGTTGGAGAAGACCAAGTCGAAGCCCTCCAATTGCTGGGGCGTGGGGCGGAACATATCCTGGTGGTAAACTTCCCCGGCCACGCCTTCCCTGGCCAGGAGGGCCCGGGACTGGGCGCAACCAAGCTCGGAGTAGTCCAACCCGGCCACCGCATAGCCCCACTCCTGGGCGAAGTAGGGAAGCCAGCGGGATTGGGCGCAGCCGATCTCCAGAAGCCTTATGGCCTCGTCAGACGGCGACGGCAGGTGACGCCGCCAGAGGTGGTGAAATTCCCGGTAAAACCAGGCCCGGGGGCCGCGGTCCTTAACCCGGATGGGGGGCGGGAGCTTTCTTTCCCGCCAGAACTCCGTCCAGTATTGCTCTCCGGCTTTATCCACAGAAAAACCTCAGTCTCGGGATAGCATAAGTTGATTAGAAATCATCTTTGGGAGAGGGGCCAGGTCTCCACAGGCTGGAAAGCCTGTGCCACCAACCTCTGCCCCCTTTCCCAAACCCACTCTCCCAATCACTTAGGAGCGCAATTCATGGCGCCCGCGGGGCTTGACAAATCAAGCCCCTGCAAGGCTTTGGAAGGGGAGTTTGAGGCGCGGGGGCCTTGTGGTCCCCGGGCCCTCACCTTTTGAGACTTTCACAACAGTCTCAACATCTTCCACCCCTAATTCCGGCCTTAGCATCTCAGCAACAGCCCATGGCAACGGCGCTAAATTCAACCGGCTCCTTTCTCCACCACCACCCAGAGGTTGGGAGAAAACCGCATATCGTTTCGGTTCAGGCGGTCCAGGGCCAGGGCCACCAGGTTGTCTACAGCCGAGAGAGTGAGCCAGAAGGGCGTGAGCAGGGCCAGAACCACTCTCCAGAGCTTATGGCGCCGGGCCTGGCGGGCCAGTCCGGAGAACAGCCAGTTGTGAAACATCTGCACCAGAAGAGTGCCGATGCCCCCCTGGCTCCGCAGCCGGCGGACCTGAAGGCCGTTTCTCTCCAGCAAGTCCTTGATGCCGTAAGGAGAAAAACGGAAGTAGTCATGCGGCTCCATGTGGAGGTTGTAGAAAAAGGGAACGGCAATGATTCCCACCCCCCCGGGTTTCAGGATCCTGGCCATTTCCCGGATCACCACCTCGGGCCGGTCCAGGTGCTCCAGCACCTGGGAGCACAGCACCCCGTCAAAGCTCTCGGCGGCAAAGGGGAGGGCCCGGGCGTCCCCATGGACCTCGGGCCTGACCTGGAGTTCCAGACCCGCCTGGGTAGGGGGATAGTCCAGTCCCACGTAATGAGCCACCCCCGCCAGGTAGGGCCGGTAAGGCTGGTTGCCGCAGCCCAGATCCAGAAGCCGCCCCTTAAGCTGGGACCCGTCGTGGGCAATATCCCGGCGGGCGTAATAATTGGGTAAGAACTGGAAGTGCAAGAGGTTGGCGTCCAACTCTCGGCCGCAGAGCCAGCCATAAAGTTTGTTCAGAGGACTAGTATGTTTTTGCCCCATAGCTATTCTCCCGATGCACCTGCGTCACCCACTCGGACAAAACCAGGAGGCGCCACAAGTCCTCCCCCAAGTCCGCCTGGCCCTCAGCAAAGCGCTGAATCAGAGCCCCCAGGGCCTCCAGGTCACAGAGGCCATCAAGGGGACCGGAGCGGTCCAGGAGGCGCTCGGTGACGACCTGGCCCAAGTCCCCCCGGAACCAGTATTTGAGGGGCATCTGGAAGCCTGATTTCCGCCGGTATACGAAGGCCTGGCCCAAGTCCGGCAGGAGGGCCTGCTTGATGAGAAACTTTTGATCGCCCCCGCCGTACTTGAGGTCTTGGGGCAAACGGGCTGCCAGTTCCACCACCCGGTGATCCAAGAGGGGACAGCGGAGCTCCAGGCCCACGGACATGGAGGCCCGGTCTGCTTTCACCAGGATGTCTTCCGGCAGGTAGGTGTGAAAATCGACATATTGCAAGCGACTCAGGAAATCTTTGGGTCCTTTCTCCCAGTAATGGTCAAAGAACCCGTGCACTTTGCCGTTCAGGCCCACTTCCCGGCGGAGGTCGGGATGGAGGAGGGCCACACTGGCATCCCGGGCCATGAGAGCCCGGTAGAGATTCTGGGGCGAATTCCCAACCCGGCTCATAAGCCCCTTGCCCCGCCAGGACCGGGGCCAGAGCCACCCCAGGGTTCGCAAAGTCAGGGGCCGCAGCCCCGGGGGGAAGTGCCCCAGAAGCTGATGAAGCTGTCGGGCGTACCGGTAGCGGGTGTAACCGGCCAGGAGTTCATCCCCGCCGTCGCCGCTCAGGGCCACGGTGACCCGGCGCCGGGCCAACTCAGACACCACCAGGGTGGGCAAAGCGGAGGAGTCCCCGAAGGGTTCGTCAAAATGCCGCACCAGACGGGGCAGCAGGGCCAGGGCGTTGGGGCTGACGATTTCCTCGTGATGCTCCGTGTTATAGCGCTGGGCCACCTGCCGAGCAAAAGGAAGCTCGCTGGCCTCGGCTTCCGGAAACCCGATGGCAAAGGTGCGCACCGGCCCGGATGAAAGCTTGTGCATCTGGCGGACGATGAGGGTGGAGTCCAGCCCCCCCGAGGCGAAGGCCCCCAGGGGGACGTCGCTGATCAGGCGAAGTCGTACGGCTTCGGTCAATTCCGCCAGAAATTCCTCCTGCCAGTCCCGGGGGGGCGGGGTTTGGTCGTTCTCCGGCAGGTCCCAGTAACACTTGATGTCCACCTCATGGGGCCTCTTGAGGGAAATCCGGGCGAAGTGGGCCGGAGGCAACTTGGCGATGCCCCGATAGATAGTGCCCGGAGCCGGAATATAGCCGTAGGCCAGGTACTGGGCCAGCGCGGCAGTGTCCAGTTCCCGGGGCACCCGGGGGTCGGCCAGGATGGCCTTGAGCTCAGAGGCGAACATCAAGCCATCGGCTGCCGCCCGGTAATATAATGGTTTTTTTCCCAGGCGGTCCCGGGCCAGGAACAGGCGCTTCTCCATAAGATCGAGGATAGCAAAGGCGAACATGCCCCTAAGGCGCGTCAAGCAGTCCTCCCCCCAGTACACATAAGCCATGAGGAGGACTTCGGTGTCGGAATGGTCCGTGCGAAAAGAGACTCCCAGACCTACAAGCTCCCGGCGAAGCTCGGCAAAGTTGTAGATTTCGCCGTTAAAAACAATCCAGTAGCGCCTTTCAGGATCTGGCATGGGCTGGGCGGCCCGGTCGGAGAGGTCCAGGATGGCCAGGCGGCGTTGCCCCAGGAAGACGTCCCACGTCCCCCGCCGTGGAGGCTCCGGCTTAGCCTGGTTCTGGATCAGGAGATATTCCCCCGAGCTGCGGGAGGCCCATAGATACCCGGCACTGTCCGGACCCCGGTGGGCCAGGGTGTCCGTCTGTACCCGGCAGAGCCCGAGATCAAGCGGTGGGCCGGCCGTGATGCTGCCAAAAATTCCGCACATGAGTATCTTTCTCTGGGTTGAGGCCCTGGGGTCAATTCACAGGAGTCTGCTGCCCGGCCTGGGCCAGCATACCGCCGGTGGCCTCGTGAAAGCCGGTTTCAGCTTTGAGGGCCTCCAGGAGAGTCCGATATTCTGCCAACGCCTCCGGGGGGAGGGTGGGCGCCAGGTCCCGGTCCTCAGCCATGCCCTCCTTGAGGTCGTAAACTTCCAGGCCGCCGTCCCTTTTCCCGATGAGCTTCAGGCCACTGTCGGTCATCACTGCAAAGATGGGGGGGGAAAACGTCTCACCCTGGGACTGGCAAATCGCTTGTTTGGCCTCCAGGTACTTGCGCCACTCCTCGGGATAGACGCACTGGGACAAAGCCAGCTCCCGCTGGGGAGAAGCCACTAGGGAAAAGGAGCTATCCGGACGGGGCATGGGGCTGTCCACCATATCCAGGATGGTGGCATAGAGATCATTCAAGGACACCAGGCGCTGGTCCACCCCAGACGCAGCCAAGCTCTGGGGAAAGCGGACGACAAGGGGTACCCAGAGGAGTTCGTTGTACAAGGATAAGATATGGGTGTAGTGTTCCTTTTCCCCCAGGTGCTCCCCATGGTCGCTGGTGATGATAACCACAGTGTCTTCATAAAAGGGAGTATTCCGCAACATCTCCCACAGGCGGCCCACTACTGCATCCAGGTAAACAATTTCGTCATCATAAAGATTGACATACTTAGTCACCAAGGCGTCCAGGGCTGGAGAGGAGGCTTGGCGGTAAAACCTCTGGGGGTCAACCGCGGCCCGGTCATGCCATCGGGAAAACCTGCGCCACATCAGCGGGGGACGGTATTCTTGATGCGCCTGCAATAAATTCACGAACAGGAAAAACGGGGAGTTCGCCTCAGACTGACGCCGGAGGATGTCCCGGAATAACTGCACAGTTTTTCTGGTATACGGGGTAGTATTGTCGAGGGGTCTCGGCCGGAAGAATTTCCCCGTCGTACGGGTTCCTAGCTTAAAGATCTCCTTCGCCACTTCGCCAACCCGGCCGTTCTCCCTTAGATAACGAAGCACAATGCCCAGGGCTTCTTTGGCGGTGGCGGCGTTTTTCAGGAGGCGGGACAAGTCACCACCCTCAGAGTCCTCTCGGGCGGCAATCCCACGAATTATGCGAGATAGGTCCGCGGCACCGAGATCATGGAACTCATCAAAATCCTGGCAAATCCCCGTAGCCGGACTCACCAGGCCGTTGGCGGAAATACCCAGGGTGCTGTAGCCTGAGGCCCGCAAAATCGATACCAGGTGCGGGAGGTTGTCCCGAAGGAGATATCTCTTCTCATACGCCCCATGCTGGCTGGGGTAGAGGCCGGTGAACATGGAGGCGTGGGAGGGGACGGTCCAGCTCGAGGGCGCAAAACAGCGGGTATACACGGTGGATTCCCGGGCAATCTTTTCCAGGTTCGGCGTGGTAGGGCGATGGTAGCCATAAAGTGACAGGTGCTTGGCACCCACCGTGTCCAGGACCAAAAATACTAGGTTGGGCGGTTTTTTGCTCACCGGATAGCCTCCCAGCGGGTTTGGCACATTAAATCGGCAAATTCCTGATAAAGAGATTTCGTGGTCAAAGCGAGATAGCCGAGGGCCCCCACACCGGCGGCGGGCCAGACTCCCAGGTAGGGGCGGGCCAGCCAGAACAGGCCCACTCCCACCACGCCGCAGAGGGTGGGCCAGCCAATTCCCGCGGCAAAAATCTTGACCCTCAGGTGCCGCCACACCCCGAGGCTCATGAGAACGTTTACCCCCACCAGCCAAAATCCTTTGGCCAGGGCCAGGCCGTTCAGGCCGTAGACTGCGGCCCCCAGAGCCATCAGAGGAATACCGAGGGCGCCCCCCACACCCAGAATAATGGTGAGGGTAAGCTGGTGGCCGGTCATGGCCAGCAAAAAACCTACGGAGCCGCAGGCCACACTGACCAGTTGGGCCAGCGCCAGAACCCGCAGGGCCCACCTGGCTTCCCCAAAACCGGGGCCGAAGAACCCGAGGAGTTCCGGGGTCAGGGCTATGGTGAACAGGGCTATCGGCAATGCCACATAATACATCCACCGGGTAGTGGCCTGGGCCACCCCCGCCAGCTCCGACATACGCCCTCCCTGGTGAAACTGGGCAAACAACGGCGGAACGATGGCGTTCACGGCCAGGAGGGGCAGACTGACCAGGAGGGCGGTGCGGTTGGCGGACTCGAAATAGGCCACTTGCTCGGGATTGGTGAACAGCCCCAGTACCAGGCTATCCAAGGCCCCGAAGGCCAGCATGAAAATAGCGCTCAGGTACAGGGGCCAACTGTAGCGCAGGAGGTTCTGAAGCGGTACGCGACTCGGAGCTTCCCGATGACCCTTAAGATAGGACCTCAGGGTGACTGCCAAGAACCCCAGACCCAGAAGGCTGCTCGCCAGAAAGGCCAGACCCAAAGCCGCCGGCGACTTCAACGCAGCCGAGGCCTTCGGGGCCAATAAGACCACGAGGACGAGAAGGCCAAAAGGGGTAAGGAGGTCCCGCTGGGCCACAACCCAGCGGGCTCCCCCCAGGGAACGCACGGTTTCGCCGCAGAAGACCACCAAGGCCGAGACCGGCAGGGCCAGGGCCGCCAAAGGCAGGAGGTCCGGCAGGGCGGGAGCGTTAAAGACCCGGACCAACCATCCTCCAGCCAGGTACAACCCAACCGCCGCGCTGCCGCTCAGGCAGAGGACCAGGAACAGGCCCCGCCAAAACAGGCCAGGAACCCCCCCGCCCTGCCCCGCCGCCCTCAAGCTGGCCCCAAAGCGCAGCATGCCGGTGTCCAGCCCCAGGCGGCACAACACCGACAGGGTGGTGACGAAATAGAAGGCCAGGGTATAAGTGCCCAGGCCCTCGGCTCCCCATAGACGGGCGATGGCCATAGAGGTGAGGTAACCCAGGGGCAGAGAGATCACCTTGATACCCAGGGCCAGGGTGGAATCGGCCGCCAGGCCTCGCAAGGTGAAGGGTGCCGGTTTTATCGGAGCAGATCCTGTCATGTCCGGAAAAGAAATCGAATGGGAGACTCCGCTTCTTTCACGACGCCGCCAAGGCCGGCGTCAGGGCATCTTCTGGAGCCTCTGCCGGCCAGGGCTTGACCTGGGGTCGCCAGTTCACCCGGGGTAGAATATAGTCGGTGTTGATGCGATGCCGGTTCTTAAAGACCAGGGCCAACATATCTACCAGAACTTCCGGCGTTAGATAGTGGGGCGTGAGTCCCAGAGAGCAAAGGCCGGAATGGGCCGGATTGTAATAATGCTCTTCGGCCTCCCGGCGGGGGTTGGGAAGGTGTTGCACCTGGACCTCGAGCCCCAGCTCCCGGCCTGCCTCCTGTACCTTGGCGGCCAGATCCAGGACGGTGAAAGTCTCCACGAACTGGTTAAAGACCCGGTAATGGCCCCGGGCGGCGGGGTGGAGCAGAGCCAGCTCCACACAGGCCAGGGTATCTTTGAGGTCGAGGTAGCCCCGTTTTTGTCCCCCTTTGCCGTACACTGTCAAGGGAAAGCCGGCCACCGCCTGGACCAGGAAGCGGTTCAGGACGGTGCCGAAGATGTCATCATAATTGAAAATGGGGGCCAGGCGCTCGTCGTCCAGGTCAGGGGCAACCTGGAGGCCGTATACCGGCCCCTGGTTCAAATCGGTGACCCGGATGTCCCAGATGCGGCAATAGAAATAGAGGAGATCGCCGTCCTGGGCTTTGGTGAGGTGGTAAAGGGAGCCCGGGCATTTGGGATAAAGAAAGGTGTGCTTCCTCCCTTTGTATTCCACCTCCAGGTAGCCCTCCTCGATGTCGATGTTGGGCGTGCCGTAAACCCCCATGGTGCCGAGCTTGACGATGTGGCAGTCCGGGTCGTTCTCCGCCACGGCATGCACCAGATTGCAGGTGGACACCAGATTGTTGCTGAGGGTGAAAACCGCGGCGTCCCGGTTGAGCATAGAGTAAGGCGCCGAGGGTTGCTCAGCATAGTGCACCACCCCCTCGGGGGCAAACTCTTGAAACACTTGGGATAAGAAAGGATATTGGCAAACGTCGCCGATATACACCTGGATGGAGTGGCCGGTCAGGGCCTTCCAGAGTTCAGTCCGCTGAGGCAAGTCTGGGACTGACAAGAGAGGCTCACAGTTCAGGGCCGTACAGGCCTGGCGACGGAAATAGTTGTCCACTACCGCCACTTCATGGCCTCGTCGGGAAAGGTGCATGGCCGTAGGCCATCCCAAATAGCCGTCCCCTCCGAGAATGAGGATTCGCATCACCACTTTCCTTTTGTTGCAAGTTAGGCCAGCCCCACCTGGGATTCTGCCACCAGACGCAGGCGCTGGGGCTTTTGCTGCCCCAGGTCATCTTTCCGGTCCTCCAGGACCAGGTCGTCCAGGATACGGTTCACCAGCAAAAAGTGCTGGATCTCCGGCACGGTCATGGGGGGTTCCTGGGACGAGATGTACTGGCGGTTAAGAGAGGCCTGCTCTACCTGACCTTTATAGGTATATTGGATGTTCCCATAAAGGTTCTTGAGGGAAGGCAAGACCACGAACATGGTCTTAATTTCTCTAACCCGGCTCATTTCTTCGATGGTCAGAAGCTCCTCGTAGAGTTTTTCTCCAGACCTGATGCCCACGAACTGAAAAGGAATTTCCTCAGGATCATGCCCGTAAGCAGGCGCCAAAATGCCAATCATGGCTCGGGCCAGGTCAAGGATACGCATCACCGGCATCTTAGTGACGAAGACCTCGCCGCCACAGGACAGGGCACAGCCCTCGATCACCAGTTGCACCGAGTCTTCCATGGTCATGAAGAAGCGAGTCATATCGGCGTCAGTGATGGTGACCGGCCCACCCCGCCGGATTTGCTCGGCAAAGATGGGGACCACCGAGCCCCGGGAGCCGATGACATTGCCGAAGCGCACGCTGGAGAACCGCTGACGGCTGCGCCCGTTGACGAGGTTGGCGGCGGTGAAGAGACGTTCCCCCATCAACTTGGTGGTGCCCATGACGTTGGTGGGGTTCACGGCCTTATCGGAGCTAGTGAAAAGTACCCGCTTCACCCCCTGGCGCAATGACCCCTGAATGACGTTTTTCACCCCCAGGATGTTGGTCTGGATGGCATCGAAAGGATTGTACTCCGAGAGGCCCACATGTTTGAAGGCGGCGGCGTGGAAGACGATATCCACCCCGGCACAGAGATTTTCCACCTTCATGGTGTCCCTCACATCACCCAGATAAACAGAGAGGTTCGAGCTCTCCCGGTAGCGTTCCCCCAGGAAAAAGAGTTCGGTTTCGTTGTTGTCCACGGCCCGGACTTCGGCCGGGTTCACGCTGAGGAGCTGGTGCACCAGCTCTTGGCCCACCGAGCCGGCCGCGCCGGTCACCAGAATCACTTTGTTGCAGAAAAACTCCCGCATGTCTCTATCCTTTGATCTCAAGCCAAGGTTCCGACCTTGGTTTTTTATTGCATCTGGGCCGGAGGGAGTTCACTCCGGTGTTGGGGTTGGTCCCATTCATCTTGATCCGGCGTATAGTAGTTGTCGTAATATTTCTGGTTGTAATGATCGAACCACCCCATGCCTCCGACATTGGCCTGGTTCAAGATCATGCCCAGTATCCGGGCATGGACCTGGGAGAAGAGCAGGCGGGTCTGGCGCCCGGCTTCCCGGGTGGTGGACTGATGCTTAACCACCAGCAGTACCCCATCTGCCTGGACAGACACCACCCGGGAATCGGCAAACCCTAAAGTCGGCGGGGTGTCGATGATGAGGTGATGGAAGTCCTGGCGGAGTTCCAGCAGCATGTTCTTGAAAGCCTGGGAATTCAGGAGCTCGGTAGGGCTGGGCGGCACCGGCCCCGCCGGAATGAACACCAGATTATCCACTTCCGTGGGCTTGAGGATATCCTCCTTAGTGGCAGTTCCCGTGAGGTAGCTGGTGAGCCCCGGGGTACTTGTTACTCGAAAAACCGAGTTTAGTCGCGGCCTCCTCAAATCACAGTCCAGGAGTACCACCCGGCGGCCGTCCTGGGCCAGAGCGGTAGCCAGGTTCACTGCGATGGTGGACTTACCCTCCCCCGGATGGGGGCTGGTGACCACGATAACCGCGGGAGGCCCACCGGAAATGGAGAGCATGAGGGAGGTACGCAAATGTCTGATGGACTCAGCCATTACAGACCGGGGGTGCTTTATCATGACCATGTCTAAATCCCCCGGGAGAATGCTCTGACCATTCCGTTTCTTCAGCCGGGCAAGAAGACCCCGGACCCCAGAGACGCTGGCCGGCAGGTTGCCGTTTTTTCCGTCCCTGGAGTCTTTTTGGAATAGGGGCACCACTCCCAGGGAAGGGAGCTGCACCACCCGCTCCATGTCCTCCGTAGTTTTGATGGAGGTGTCCAGGTACTCCACCAGAAAAGCCGCCCCAACCCCCAGGAACAAACCCGTGACCCCGGACAGCATCAGAAAGAGGAAAGGTTTGGGGAGATAGGGCTCGAAGGGGGTCTCCGGGGGATCGATGACCGCCACGTTGCTGGCTACCATGGTACTGGCCACGGCGGTTTCTCCCATGCGCACCAGAAGGGCCTGGTACAGCTTTTCCGTGGTCTGGGCGTCCCGCTTGAGGATCTGGAAGTCCACCAGGTTGTCCTGGAGCTGGGCCAGGCGATCCTTCTGACCCTCGAAGGCCTGGGTCAGGAGATTTTCCGCCTTAACTGCGGCTTCATAATCTGCCTTGATGCTTGTCTGGAGGCGCTGCACTTCACTGCCTAAACGCCCCCGAAGCTCTGTCATCTTGGCCCGCTCTTCTTGCATTTCCGGATGCCCCGGGAGGAAGGTGCGGTTCAGGCCGGACACCTTGGCGGTCTGGGCCACCAGTTCCTGGCGCAGATTCATGATCAAGGGGTTGTTGGTGATGAGGGGGGCGTCAGGGCCCTTTTCCTTGATCTGGCGGTACTGGGCCTCCTTGCTCATGCGCTCGGATTGGGCCTTGGTCAGGAGGGCGCTCATTTCAATGTACTTCTGGATGATGACGTTGTCTTTATCTTCCAGGGAGTAGAAATCGTGCTTCTGCCCGAACTTAAAGAGCTTCTTCTGAGAGGCCTGGACCTTGCCAGCCAGTTGGTGCAGCTGCTTCTCCAGCCAATGGTTTACCAGGGTGAAGGACTGGCTGCGGCTATCGATGGCCAGCAGCATGTACTCCCGGGCCAAGGCGTCGATGACTTTCTTGGCCAGTTCCCGGTCCTGGGACTTGAACGCGACCTCCACCAGATAGGTGTCCTTTATGGGGGTTACCACCAGCTTGTCCTGGAAAAGGTCGATCATCTCACTTTTCAGCTTCTCAGCGGGTGCGGTGGGGTCCTTTTCCTTGAGGGCCTGAAATTCCGGGGTATCCTGGAGTTTCAGGGCATCAATGACCCGGGCTGCCACGGCGCGGCTGGTCAGGATTTTGTACTGGGTCTCCTGAAACTTGCTGGTATCCTGACCCCCCGGGACCAGAGACATGGGATCTGCTTTGATTATCTGGCCGCCCGGGTTGTCCCGAGTGATTTGCAATACCGTGGTGGACTTGTAGATGGGGGTCATGACAAGGATGAGCAACCCGGTGAGGGCCACCACCCCCAGGAAAGTCCAGATGACCCACCATTTCCGCTTTCGAAGGATGTGCAGATAGTCCTTAAAAGGCGTTCGCCGTTCTGGCTCCAGGTCGTAGTAGTCGAACTCCCGGACCGCCACAGGGCCGTTAGAGGGCGCCAATACAGGGGGGCGACTGTCTTTTTGCATGGTCAGGTTCCTCACATCGGGGTTTAAGCTTCACCGGGGCAGCTACGGACCAGATATTGAACCAACCCGCCGACCCCCCACAGACTGGCCCCGTTAATGATAATGTGGCTTGCCGAGGAGTGATGCCGCCCTCCTTTAGGGCTTTTACCGGGCTCGACTATCACGGACCGGCGAAACGGTAGGCGCCGGTTACCGAGCCTCCGGGCATGAGCTCTTTAAAGACGAAGAGGGCTTTTTTGACGGAGCTGACGTTGACCACCACCACGTCGTTCTCCTTGAGAGGCACGTCCGGCTGCTGGCGGGAGAAGACCTTGTCCAGCCGGGCGGTCATCTTGATGGGTTTGCCGGCGTTGTCCAGGCGCATGATATCCACCTTTTGGGTGGCCAAGACCGGGTCTACCCCGCCGGCCATGGCCACGGCCTGAGACAAGGACAGGTTATCCCGCACCGCCACGCAGCCGGGACGTCTTACCCCGCCCAGGACATAGGCGTTGCCGGCAAAGGGCACGTGGATGACGTCCCCATGGCGTATGGCGAGGTTGAGCTCGGCAGCCCCATCCCCCAGAAGACGGTTCAAGTCAACCACCAGGGTCTCCCCCCGGGGGGTAAAAGACGCGGGGGAGGACTTCACAGCTTGAGCCACCTGGGAGGCGCTCTGGTGCCGGATAACATGCACCACGTCTCCGGCCTTGGCGGTGCTCCCCTTGTCCTGGAGGCCCCCCGCCATGGCCATCATCTCCAAGAGCGTCCGGGGGCCGATCATTTCGTAATAGCCGGGCTTGTCCACCGCCCCGGTTACCGCCACCCGCTGGTGCCGGTACTCCTTGACGGACACGGTCACCTGGGGATTTCTCAGGTAATTAGTCCCGTAGAGCTCCACCAGCCGTGTTTCGATGGTCTTAGGGGACATGCCGGCCACCTTGATTACCCCCACCAAAGGCAGGGTAATCTCACCCTGGCCGTTTACCCTCACCTGCCGGTTCAGCTTGTCCTGGCCGTAGATCTGCACCGTTAGCATATCCTCCGGGCCTACTTCATAATCCGTGAAGCTGGCCAGGGCCATGCGACCGGCCTGGGCCAGGAGCTGCTGCTCCACGTTTTGGCGTTTTTTCTGTCCTTCCACCTGGGCCAGCACCTGTTCCGGCTGGAGCTGCACCGCGGCGCCACCACAGCCGCAAGCCAGGGCCAGAAGACATATCGCCAGAAATGCCATTATCGGCTGGAGCCGCTTCATGTGTCTGATCCTCCTTCTTCCCCGGAGGACACCGGGCGTACCGGCCTCTGCCGCCGTGGCTGTCGGGTTTCATTGCCGGTCGGCCGGCCTTGGTCCCCCAGTTTTTCCCCAGGGGCTAGAATCAAAACATAGGACCCGGGATCGTTAAGAAATTCCGAGAGACTATCAAGCAAGGCCTGTAAAATGTGGGTGGGTACAGCCGACGGCTGCGGGTGCCGCCCCATGACCGCCCTCCTTTCGCAAGTGGGAATCGGCACTCCGGCGGAGAAACTTTAAGTGGTTTTATGAGAAAATTGAAAAAAAATTGAGGTTTGTTAGCCTCCCGTAAATGCATGAGGTTTAAGGCCGGTTAGCTGAGAACCGTGCTTAACCGCTCCTCCGCCGGGAGGATGAAATCTTCTTTCCTTTGGCAGGAGTTTGTGTTAAAGACCTAATTGAGGTAACCAGCAGACAGATCTAGGGGAATATGACCTATTGCAGCCAATGTGACCTGGTGCACGGGGAGGAGCACCGGTTCTGTCAGGTCTGCGGCCAGCTTTTAAAGCGTTCCAATGCCGGGACCCGCGCCTGTGCCCGCTGCGGCGCTCCCATCCTTTCCGGCCAGAAATTCTGTACCGACTGCGGCCTGCCCCTCCGGGTAGTGCCTGCCGGCCGGGAAGGTGCGACTGCCCCTCGGGCCCCGGTGTTCTATCCCCGAGGTTCCGAAAGCCGGGCCACCCGGAAGCGGCGCCCCTTTATGGGCCTCGTCGTTCTGGCGCTCCTCCTGGTATGCGGCGTGGTGCTCTACTGGACCGGCAAGAAGGTTTATAATTTTGTACAAACCTGGACCGGGGAGTCCCAGACGCCCTCCATAGCACAACCCCGAGACGGCCTGAAACCGGAAGTGGAGAGGCTGGCGGAAAAGATCCGCTCTGCTCACCTGAACAAGGACATCCACAAATGGCTAGGCTGTTATACCTCCAACTATCCCAAGTTGGGGCAGTTAGAGAACTCCATTCTGGAGTTGTGGAAAAACCACGACATTAAAGAGGTGTCCTACCGGATCACCGATGTCCGACGTTTGGGAGATCGGAAGGCCAGCGCGGTGCTGATTTGGAGCCTCCAGATTTATGACCACCAAAACCATGACTATCAGTTACTCCGGCAGAATTACCGGGTCACCCTGGTAAAGACCAACGGCGACTGGAAGATCCGGGAGAGCAAAGCAGAGGTCGAGCCCAAAGCCTAATAGTGACTGGGAGGGATTTTTTTGTTAACGGTTCCCAGGTGTTGGAAGTCTTATGGGCAGGACCAACCATGGCGAGGAAATGTAAGGTGAAGGTCGAGGCTGGCTTGTGGCGCAGAGGGCGATGGCTTTTGGGTGTGGTGCTGATTTTTCTGTGTGTGGCCTGCCAGCCCAGGTTTCAGCCAACTCGTCCGGCGGCGCCGCCGCCCCCGCCGCCCCCGGCCCCGAAACCGGCCCCCCAACTGCCCACTTTTTTCGTCAGCGTAGGCCGCCTGAACCTGAGGGCTGGTCCCGGTATGGATTTTCCCAAGCTCCACGTCCTGGAACGCAACGAAGAGGTGGAGAAGGTAGGGGAGATGGAGGACTGGTTTCAGGTGCGGGTAAAGAAGGATGGCACCCTGGGGTGGGTGGCCTCCCGGTATCTTTCCAGCAAACCGGTAACCGCACCGCTTGAGCCCCCGACAGCGGAGCCCGCGGCTCGCGAGCCGCCTGCTGCCGCGAAACCGCCTGTGCCCGGGGCTCCCAGGCCCCCCAGGCCCGACACCGTGACCCCCAGGGCCCCCAAGCCGGCTGAGGCCGCCGAGCCTCCCGTCGTGAAACCTCCTCCGGCGGAACCGACTCCGGTTATAGAGCCCGTGCCGGCAAAACCGGCTCCTCCCAAGGAAGAGCCTCCCGCGCCACCCTCGGAGCCGCCAGCCGAGAAGCCCTCGCGTATCCGCATCATGTAAAGGACCAGCTATCCTGGCCTAGACGCGGCGGACACGCTGAGCCAGTTGTTTCTGGTATTCCCGAAGAAAAAAGTAAGGGCGGGGTTCACACCCGCCCGTCTCGCGTTTTTCCGCAATTTTCCGGTCCCCCGGCTTTGCCAAGCAAAAGTTCCGGTCTCCTGGTCAAGCCCCCCGGTCGTCCTGAAGGAAAAGGGAAAAGGCGCTCCCCTCAGGGGACGGAAGGCCACCCGTTCCAGGACCACCCCCTGGAGGGCCGTGGCCAGCATGCCGGCGGCTCCGCCGAAAAAACCGCACCGCAAACGCCTCCCTAATTCCCCTTGAATACCCCCGATATATTGCGCCAGCCATTCCCCGCCAGGTACACCTCATGGTTAGAATAAATATTGACTTGGGGGGAAAAATCCCTCTGTAATGAGGCAACCGAGAAACAATGCCAACCACGGGCCTGCCTGGCTCAATTGACCAATTTTAAGGAGTCTGCCATGGATCGGGTGCAAGAATTTTTCAGGGAGTTTCGGTTTGGCTGCAAGAGTTTTACAATTCTTTGGTGGGCCACCCCTATTCTGCTCTTTTGTTGAGCAAGATACTGCTGGCCCTAACCATAATCATCATACTCTGGCTCAGTTTCAAAATCAGCAACTAGCTTCTCAGAAAAGTCACTAAAAAGTTGGACTCGTGGCGCGGCACCAAGATAAAGCCCATCGGCATCCAGAACTATGAATTGGCCTCTGAGGACCGGCTCACGGAAATCCTGAAATGGCTGGCCCAGAAGATCCGCCTGGTGGTCATCATCCTGCTGTTGTATCTTTCCCTACCCGCGGTTCTCAGCCTTTTTCCCCCTAACCAAAGGAATCATCAGAAAATATCTTGATTATATAATACATCCCGTCCTAGTTATCCTTAACGGCGTCCTCGACTTCATCCCCAACCTGATTTTCATCATAGTGGTTTTTTATGTGGTGCGCTATCTCCTGAAGTTTCTCCGCCTGATCTTCACCGAGATTGACGAGCAAAGGTTAACCTTTCCCGGATTCGCCCGGGAGTGGGCCAACCCCACGTTTAAGCTGTTGCGGATCCTCGTCATAGTGCTGGCCGTGGTTATGGTGTCTCCTTATCTGCCGGGCTTCGGCAGCCCCGCCTTTCAGGGGGTTTCCATTTTTTTCGGCCTTCTCCTGTCCCTGGGTTCCACGGCCGCCATCGCCAACATTGTCGCCGGGATATCCATCACCTATATGCGGCCCTTTCATATCGGTGACCGAGTGAAGATCGCCGACACCATGGGGGACGTCATGGAGAAGACCCTTCTCGTCACCCGGGTCAGGACTGACCTGCCCCCAGCAGTTGTACCAAGTTTTAAGTTAGGATGGGGTTCAAGT
>CBFDAH010000022.1:0-25023 GCA_965602785.1 uncultured Syntrophobacterales bacterium | reverse complement strand
AGGGGGCACGGGTCCGCGACCCCTGGCCCCCTCTCCCAAAAGACTACTTACAACAATCTCAATTTATCTACTTGACCCCGGCCTGCCGGGGTCTTTTCAGTACCTTTTACCGAGCAGCGTTTTCCCCACCAGATTGAAGAAAAAAACATACCGAAGCGGGACATAGCGCCCGCTCTGGAAAACCCTCCACACTGCCTTCCCTATTCGTTTACAGATTTCCGAGCCCTTATAAAAACGACTCAATGTATCAGCGTGCAGTTTTTCCAATACGGGAGGAGGAATATTTTTAGGTTCGAATACCAGATGTTCAAAATCATAATATTCCCATTTTTTATTGGTAATTCGGTTATCCTGCAGCATTTTTTCATAAAGCTCTGATCCGGGAAAGGGAGTCAAAATCGCAATGGTGAAATAATCAATACCTAAATAAACGGCTTGCTGATACATTCTATCTATAGACTCTGGGGTATCTTCATCAAATCCAATAACATAAGAACCCCAAACGGATATGTTATTTTTATGAAGTAAGGAGACAACTTCCCGCATTTTTTCCATTTCTTCAAACGTCTTTCCAAAGCGTGACACATGACAGGGGTGTACCGTCTCGATTCCCGTAGCTAACAGCAGGCATCCGGATTTCCTCATGATTTTTATAAGCTCGGGGTCGTCCAGCGACCGCAGATCCGACTGGGCCAGCCATTGCACATTTAACGGGATCAAATTCTCCAGAAGTTCATGGGTAAATTCCTTGTTAATGGCAATATTATCATCTTTAAAGGCCAGCAATCTTACCCGGTCATTTTCCAGAGCCAGGGCCTCCTGGATCTCGGCCAGCACCTGGGGCACCGGCCGGCATCTAACCTGGCGACCGAAGTAAGAGGTGACCGAGCAAAAATCGCAGCCATACGGACACCCCCGGGAAGCAATTATGGAAATCTTTGACAGTCGCCGGTTTCTTTTGGCAATCACTCGGTCCGGAATGGGGATGAGCTCCGGGGGCACGAGGCGGGGGGCACGATATAACGGCTGTACCTGGCCGGCGCGGAAGTCTTTGAGAAACTGGGGCCAGGTCTCTTCTCCTTCTCCCACAAAAACCACATCGGCGTGCTGCGCGGCCTCGTCCACGCAAGCGCTGGCATGTATCCCCCCCAGAACCACCAGCTTGCCCCGGGAGCGGAACTGATCGGCGATTTCATAAGCCCGGGGCGCGGTGCAGGTCATAGCCGAGAGGGCCACGATCTCCGCTTCGTCCCGGTAATCAGGGCGCTCCTGCCAGTATTCATTGACCAGAGACACGGAGAACTCATCCCGGGGGGTGAGGGCCGCCAACAATCCTACCCCCAAGGGGTAATGGCTGGAAAGACGCCTCCCCAAGGCGCCCATGGAGGATTTCATGAATTTACTCAGGCCCTGGTGATAAGGCGTAATAAAAAGGACCCGGGCCTTGGAACCGATTCTTGGCATGACTGCTCCGGGGGTGGGCCGCGGCGGAGGTAATTGCCGCCAGAATTATGGACCCCGCGCCGGCAGTCCGGGCGTTCCCGGGCCGCCCGGCCTCAGGCGTGAAAGATTATGCGATTATTCCCTTTGCTCCGCCAAGAGGATAATTGTTTTTCAGTGGGAGGAGGGCCAGGGACATGATGTCCCTGCCCCCCCCACACCCCCCTCCCAACCCGCTTAGGGGGGCTGGCAAGGCTTGGCCTAAGGCCCGGACTTGCCAGCCATTTCTCTTTCCCCTATGGGGTTGGGGGAGAGGGTGCCGGGGTAAGGGGCCAGTGGCACAGGTGTCCTCACCTGTGGAAGCCCCTGGCAGCACGGGCTTCCAGCCCGTGGGCACCCCCCTCTCCCAAAAGACTATTTGCCACAATCTCATCCTAAAGCAATAACCAAAAAATGACCGTGGGCACCGTCAGCCCCACCAGGGCTCCCACCAGAACTTCCCGAACGGTGTGGGCCCCCAGGACCACCCGGGAGGCACAGATGATCAGCATCAGCGGGAGGAAAACCCATCCCCAACCATTCGTGTAGAAAAAGGCTACCACCACGAAAGCCGCGCTGGCCATGGCGTGGCCGCTCACCTTGAGCCTGAACATTAACCCGAAAGCCACCAGGACCATGGCCAGGAGGGCAGCATAAAAGACCAGGATGCCCCTATCGGGAAAAAACAGCAAAAGCATCAGGAGGGGAAGCACCAGGCAGGCTACCAGGGGACCGATAACCCAGGGGTTGAGTCGACCGGGGCGCGTTCTCAGTCCCGCTTCCGATAGCGTTCCCTGGTTCCTGAGGACCCGGTAGGCGATTTTAGGAATGCCCAGGGTGATCAGGCTGAGGCCTGCTACCACCAACAGACCGCCCCAGCTCGGGGAACCCCTATCCACCACCAGCCACAGGGTCAGGGGGAAGAGATAATCCGGCCCCAAGAATCTGTCCGCTACCAGCCTCCAATCAACCCGCCGGGTAAGGGTAACTTGTTTGGACCTCACGTCCCAGAGACCTCCAGCCCGCCTTTTTCCGACGGCCCCCATGCATACGGGGGAGAATTGGCACACAACGGCAACCCGCCTCCCTCAGACCTGAAACTCATTTTTTTATAGGTCAAAATTGGCTTGCACCTTCCGAAACGTGCGGGCGCAGCGGTATTGATAGTATTTCAGCGCCGCTGCGGCTCCCGGCTCCTGGGCCAGGAGGTTTTGGATCTGTCGCTCCACCGGGGCAATTCTGCCCGGGTCCACCAGAATTTGCAAGAGGGTGGCCACCATCTGGGATTTTTGCAAAATCCTGGCGGCCTCCTGTCGATCCCGCCGCCAGGCGACTTGAAACGCCTGGGACGCGGCCCGCTCACCCTGGAGGGCTTCCGGACCCTGGGCCGCCAGCCGGTGGGAAATAATCTCCGGGAGAGCGCAGAGAGTATCAGCCTGGGGAAAGTTAGGTCCCGCGCTGGGTGATCTTTCCTGACCCACCGCCACCAGGAGAAATGCCGGACCAGCTAGAATCCCGTCCAGGCAATCCCGTTCCAGATCCAGCAAGTCGTCCAGGAGCTGCCGGTGCAGATAGAGGGCATTGATCAATTTCAATCCCCGCTCCAGCACTTCCCGCTGCCGATCCTGCTTATCAGAATGACCCAGCAAAACCAGAGGGGCGAAGAGAATGTTGGAAAATTTTGCGTCCAGCACCTGCTCACAATACCAGACCCACTGGTCCCGAGCCTCATCAGCCATCTGGTGCAAGCTTTCCCCCTGGCCTGCCAAGAGAGCCAACACCCTTGCCGAAAAAAGGGCAAATCGCCGGGACAACCCCTGTCGGTCCCCACCCAACCCGAGACAGAGAGCGGCTTGCTCCCCGAACAGGCCGGCCAATATCAGGGCAACCCGCCCCGCCGGTGATGGCGGCCTTTCGAGAGAACCCACTGTTACAGGCCAGGTGGCGCCGAGGTGCCGGTCCATCTGAAGGGACAAAATTTCTTGCCGACTCTGGTCTTGGGCCACCAGGGGACTGAAAATCTCTGCCAGGCAGTATTGCAACAAGGACCGACTGGCCTCCAGGCCCAATTCTCGCTGGTCGGAGGCGGCGTCCGCCAAAATAAGGTAATTGGCCCACAGAGAAAACAAGCGGGCGTAAACCATACGGTCCCGCCAGCCCTGGCGCCTGCCATGTATGAAGTGGGTGGCCAGGGAGGCCGCCACTCCCCCCGCGACATACATTTTTCGTAATCGTAAAGTCTTTTCCAGCTTGGCGAAGTCTTCGAGGTTGTTCCGATATTCCTTGTTTTGGAGAGCGGCATACTCCAGCAGCGTGGCCACCACCACCGGGAGCTCCCCCAACACTTCTCCCAGGGGAAAGGGGCGTTTGGACAGAGAGTTACGAATAGAGAGGGACGAAGGAGTCACAGGTATCAATGGGAAAATTTTTTTAATGAACTTGAAATTAATGGAAATTTTTTGGGTGAGGAGGCCGGGGGATCCCCAGACGAGACTTTTCATCGCCACCTCCTCCTGACTTCTTCCCCCCACACCCTACCAGAGAATGGCTC
The DNA here is from genome assembly GCA_965602785.1 of uncultured Syntrophobacterales bacterium. Lineage (GTDB taxonomy): Bacteria > Desulfobacterota > Desulfobaccia > Desulfobaccales > 0-14-0-80-60-11 > JBGSLA01. The sequence continues at coordinate 20,993 of CBFDAH010000022.1, read as the reverse complement.
TTTTGGGCAATATACCCTTGCTGCCGTTATGAGGGGTGAAGAGGGGAATTACAGGGGCAACATTTGCATAAGAAAATGTCCAAGAGTATTTAGGCCAGGGGAAAAGAAGCATAATTCTGAGGAAAATCAGCCCCAGGACCACCTCTTTGGAGCAGTTTAACCAGCTTTCCGTGTTTTATAAAACTATCCCGTCAGGAGAGGTTCTGACAAAAATATTTGCTTTTAACCGGATATCCGGTTATACATGTTTCTATGAAGAAGCAGGCACGTTTTTTTAAGGCCATGGCGGACGAGACCCGCTTGCAAATTCTGTGGCTCCTGATGTCAGAGGAGGAGCTCTGCGTCTGCGACATTATGCGGGCTTTGGGCATCACCCAGTCCAAGGCCTCCCGCCATCTGCGCTACCTCTTTAATGTCGGCCTGGTGAGCGACCGGCGGGAGGGGGTGTGGATGAATTACCGCCTGGCGGCGCCCTCGGGGAGCGATGGGGAGAAATTTATTATGCTCCTCAAAGAGATGCTGGCCGCGGCGCCCGAGGCCCAAACGGTGCGGGAAAAGCTTGCGGACTGGCTCAAGACCAAGACGACCGCCACCGAACAAGATGCCAGTTGCGTGTGTTAAGGGCCTAATGGGGCATGTTGGCATTACCTGGCGCACCCATCTGGTGAGCACCGATCTGGGCATTAAACAAAACAGGGGTGCCTTCTCGGATAAATTGATTATGCCAGGCCCGTTTCGAGAAAATTTTTTTTGGCAATACTATAACCAAGTAAGCGAATATGCGCCTATAAAAGTAAATACGGAGCGTTGATGGGCGCCACCATTGCCAAGCGGCTTTCTGGGGTCGAGCGTTTCCTCACTCTGTGGATTTTTCTGACCATGGCCGCCGGAGTCGCACTGGGGTATTTGTTCCCGGGCGTCACCACCTTTCTTACTTATTTCCAGGTGGGGACCACCAACCTGCCCATTGCCTTCGGCCTCATCCTCATGATGTATCCGCCCCTGGCCAAGGTGCGCTATGAAGAGCTGCCCCAGGTATTTCGCAACGTCAAGGTCCTGACCCTTTCCCTGATCCAGAACTGGCTGATCGGGCCGGTCCTCATGTTCCTCCTGGCCGTCATCTTCCTCCGGGATTACCCGGCATACATGGTGGGCCTGATCATCATCGGCCTGGCCCGGTGCATCGCCATGGTCATCGTCTGGAACGACCTGGCCCAGGGGGACACGGAGTACTGCGCCGGTCTGGTGGCCTTCAACTCCATTTTTCAGATGCTGTTTTTTTCCATCTATGCTTACTTCTTCGTGACCCTCCTCCCTGAATGGTTGGGCATCGCCTCGGGCCTGGAAGTCCAGGTCACCATCCTGCAGGTGGCGGAAAGCGTGTTGATCTATCTCGGCATTCCCTTTTTCGGGGGCATGCTCACCCGCTTCGTCCTGGTCAAACGGAAGGGCCGGGAGTGGTATGAACAACGGTTTATCCCCAAGATCAGCCCCATCACCCTCATCGCGCTTCTCTTCACCATTGTGGTGATGTTCTCCCTCAAGGGGGAATACATTGTGGACCTACCCCTGGATGTGGTCCGCATTGCCGTGCCCCTGGTCATCTACTTTGTCGTCATGTTTCTGGTGACGTTTTACATGTCGGCCAAATTGGGAGCTGACTACCGGATCTCCACCACTCTGTCCTTCACCGCAGCCAGTAACAATTTTGAGCTGGCCATCGCGGTGGCCGTGGCGGTCTTCGGCCTCCAGTCGGGCCAGGCCTTTGCTGCCGTCATCGGCCCCTTGGTGGAAGTGCCGGTCCTCATCAGCCTGGTGAACGTGGCGTTACGGTTCAGGCAGAAATACTTCCTCCCTGAGGCTGTCCCACCGCCGCAATTCGCTGATTGAGTAATTATGGTAAGGAATTATCGCCATGTTTGAAACCATTGTGTTGGCCACCGACCTCTCCCCGGCTTGGGATGAAATCGTCGCCTGTGGCGGTGAGTTCAAGGCCCTGGGGTGCTCCCGGGTCGTCTTGACTCACGTCATCACGGTGAAATTCTTTGTCGGCCTGGAGGCCACCCTCAGGGCCGAGGCCGAGCCGAAACTGGCCGAGCAAAAAGACCGGCTCACGGGCCAGGGCTTCCACGTCGAAGTGGAGATGCCCATGGGGCTCCCGGCCTATTCCCTGAATGACGTGGCCCGGCGCCACGCGCCGACCTCATCGTGGTGGGTTCTCATGGCAAATCGCTCTGGCGGGAGGGGGTTTTGGGCTGCGTATCCTGTGCCGTCTTGCATCACACCGAATACCCTTTGTTGCTGCTCAATGTGAAGGTGGACGAGGAAAAGGCACAGGGCACCTGCCGGCTTGACGCCACCGAACTGTTGCGCCATGTACTTCATCCCACCGACTTCTCCGAAATCGCTAAGCGGGCTTTCGGCTACCTGGAGCGCCTGGCCCCCCAGGGGGTGACCCAGGCCACCCTGCTACACGCCCTGGAAGGGGTGGCTGGCATGCAGTATCCTCCAGGGTTTCAGGAGGCCGCGGACTCCGACGCCCGGGAGTCGCAGGCAGAACTGCGTGAGCGTCTCCTGGCCGCCGGCGTTTCCCCAGTGAATATGCGGCTCTCCTTCGGGCATCCGGTGCAACTCATACTCGATGCCATGAAGGGCCAGGATTTTTCCCTTATCGTCATGGGCACCCAGGGGAAGGGCTTCATAGAGGAAATCTTTTTGGGAAGCGTAACCCATAATATTTCCCGGCTGGCCTCTTGCCCGGTGCTGTTAATTCCACCCGTAAGCCGTTGACCGGCGCGCCAAGAAAGGAAGATACCGATGACACGGATTCACCTTAGGAACATCACGTGGTGTGGGGCGATGTTAGCAATCTTTGTGCTTCTCCAGGCCTGGCCGGCCTTCTCACAAGGCCCCCCTCCCGCCCCGAAGAAGCCGGCGCTGTATGAGTTCGGGGCGGGGTATTGCCACTCCTGCAAAGTCATGAAAAAGGTCATGGCGGAATTGAAGAAGACCCACGGCGACCAAATAGAGTTCCGCATGGTTTACGCGGGCAAGGACAAGGATCTGTTCAAGCAGTACAAGATCATGCTCATCCCCACCCAGGTGTTCCTCAATGCGGAGGGGAAAGAGGTTGACCGGCATATGGGCGCTCTCACCAAAGAAGAAGTGCTCAAGAAACTGAAGGACTTGAAACTCATCCAGTAAGCGGGAGGAGCTTCATCATGGGATTAAGTGAAACCCTGGGCCAGGTCATGCAGACCCGCCCTATCCTGGCCTATGGGGCGTCATATCTGGGCGGGGTGATCGCCACCGCCAGCCCCTGCATCCTGGCCAGCATTCCCCTGGTCATTGGCTTCGTGGGGGGCTATGCCGGGGGCAGCAAAAAACAGGCCTTCATCTACTCTCTCACCTTCGTGGTGGGTCTGGCCCTGGTGATGTCCGCCCTGGGCGCCGCGGCGGCCCTCATGGGGACGCTGTTCGGTCAGGTGGGAACCTACTGGTACTTTATCGTGGCGGTTATCCTCATGGTCATGGGTCTCCAGCTCACCGGGATCATCAAGTTGAACCTGGGAGGCGACACCCAGAAATTTTTGCCCCAAAAGACCGGCCTCATCGGCGCCTTAATTTTAGGCATGCTCTTCGGCCTGGTGCTCTCGCCCTGCGCTTCCCCGGTGCTGGCGGTGATCCTCACCCTGGCCGCGGTGCAAGGCAAGGTGGCCTATGGTTCCTCGCTCCTCTTTGCCTATGCCCTGGGACAGGGAACCCTCATCCTGTTGGCCGGGACCTTCACCGGGGTCATCGAGAGCTTCCTGCAATCCAAGGGGGCCAAAGCGGGCACTCTGGTGCAGAAGGCGGCCGGCAGCCTGATATTTTTCGTCGGGGCCTACATCCTCTTTCAGGGGGTCAGGACCTGGTGAAAATACCTTGTGGCCCAGGCGCTCCCGACGCCTCAGGGGATGGGGGCTTGAGGTGGCGGGGAAGGCGCGAGGGCCTGAATCTCGAGAATATGCCAGTCATCCTTTAAGAAGGACTCTGAAAAATGGGTCCATGGGGGGAGGTCTAGGAGCCTGAGGCCCAGGTAGCGCGGGCTTCCAGCCCGTGGGGACCCCCTCCCTCAAGATAAATTTTTCCAAGTTCTCCCTGAGGAGTTCAACGTGGCCCAAGAAGAATCACTGGTGAAACGGGAACCTTACTGGCTGACGGCCTGGAAGGCCTGTCAGGGCCTTTTCGTCAGCCGGGAAGGGAAAATCTTTCTTGCCTTTGTGGGCATCTTTCTCTTTGCCTACTATCTGCCCCTGGGGAAGCCAAAGGTGCAGGAAGCCGTCCTGGAGGCCTTCAGGATGCTCCAGGCCTATGCCCGGAACCACACCCTGACCTGCGTAGTGCCGGCCCTGTTCATCGCCGGGGCCATCATTACCTTTCTGTCCCAGGCTTCAGTGGTGCGGTATCTGGGGCCCACGGCCAACAAGTTTTTGGCCTACTCGGTGGCCTCGGTGTCCGGCTGCATCCTGGCGGTGTGCTCCTGTTCCGTGCTCCCCATGTTCGCCGGCATCTACCAGATGGGAGCTGGCCTGGGCCCGGCCTCGGCCTTTCTCTATAGCGGCCCGGGCATCAATATTCTGGCGGTTTTCCTCACCGCCCGGGTCCTGGGCTTCGACATCGGCGTGGGCCGGATCATCGGCGCGGTGGGCTTCGCCTTTTTGGTGGGAACCCTCATGGCCTTTATTTTTCGCCGAGAGGAAAAAGCCAAGGTGGCGGCGGCCATGGCCATGCCTCCCCCCGAGGCGCCCCGGCGGCCCCTGTGGCAGACCACGGTGTACTTCATCTGTCTGGTGGGCGTTCTCATCTTCGCCGCCTGGGTGAACCCCCGGGAAGTGGTGATCCACCTCACAGACGGCCAGGCGGTCCAGGCCACGGTCTTGGAAGAGATGCAGGACGACATGATCTTCACCCTGGATCAGGACTGGCAGGGGAAGCAGAAAAGCGAACAGATTGTCCTGGCCAAAGACCGCATTGCCAGCCTGGAGCGGCCCCTGACCTGGGTCCGGCAGATTTACCTCATCCGCTGGTACCTCGCCGGGCTGTTCCTGGTTGGGGTGCTCGTCATGCTATGGCGCTGGTTCCAACGGGAGGAGGTTACCGAGTGGCTGCACAACACCTGGGAGTTCACCAAGCTTCTGATCCCCCTCCTCTACGGCGGCGTCTTTGCGGTGGGCTTCATCTCCGCCCTCATCCCCCCCCCATACGTGGCCTCCCTGGTGGGAGACAACAGCCTGACGGCCAATTTCATTGCGTCCTTTATCGGCGCTTTCTGGTATTTTGCCACCCTGACGGAGGTGCCCATCACCCAGGCCCTGATGAGAATGGGCATGAACAAGGGCCCTGTTCTGGCCCTCCTGTTAGCCGGTCCGGCCCTGTCCCTCCCCAACATGATCGTTATCGGCAGAGTCATGGGCTGGGCCAAAACTGCGGTTTTCGTGAGCATTGTCGTCATCGTGGCGACCCTGGCGGGCCTGTGCTTCGGTTTTTTGGTGGGGTGAGGAGCGATCTCGGTCATTGCCGCCCTGGCTGCAAGGGCTCATCGGCACTTTACGGAAATCAACCCGTTTTGATTAAAGGAGATACGTTATGAAAAAATTGCAAGTCTTAGGCCCCGGTTGCCCCAAGTGCATGGAGTTGGCCAAGCGCACCGAGGAGGCCGCCCAGGCCGCCAGCCTCGAGTTTGAGTTGGAGAAGGTCACGGAACTGAATCAGATTATGTCTTTTGGGGTCTTCATGACTCCGGCCCTGGTGGTGGATGGTGAGGTAAAGATGGTGGGCAAGGTGCCCAGCGTGGACGAGATAAAAAAGCTCATTGTCTGATTCCGCTTGAGACCTTCAAACACTAACCTCTAACCAAAAGGCCATGTTCTCCTAATTTTTCGCCACCATGATTTTGAGAACGGGTGAACCAAATTGAGACAGTTGCAAACGTATCTTGAGGGGCGGACCGGGGGACCACTGGCCCCCTGCCCTTGGGCACGGCAAGCCGTGCCCCTGCGACTCCCCACCCAACCCCCTCTAGGGGCTTGATTTATCAAGCCCTGAGGGCGCAATGAATTGCGCCCCTACGGGGGGGTGAGAGGAGGCAGGGGCCCGTGGCACAGGTGTCCTCACCTGTGGAAGACCGGTAGCACGGGCTGGAAGCCCCTCGGCACCCCCCTCTCCCAAAAGACTATTTGCAACAATTTCAAATTAGGAGAACAGGGTCAACGGTATGGAAAGGCCCAAGGTCTTATTCCTGTTTAAGGGCAACACGGCTCGCGGCCGGATGGCGGAGGCAGGCCCCCCGCCAAGTCAAGAGCCGGGTCCGCCTCATAGCCTTGGGAGCTGAAACCCACCCCCAGTAAGCCACTCAACCTGCTAAATTTATTCATCATCATTAAGATACTTTGGCCGTTGGTCGATAAAGAACTCAGGGCCCCAAAAACCTTGGACCAGCAGTGCTTCGGTGTGGTGGTCTCAGCCCGGTCGTGCCGGACTTGGTCTGGTCCGCATTACAGGCGATTTTCGGGTCCTATAACCAGACTGACCGACCTTCCCTCTTAAGCGGGTCTCGTGAGGTTGGGCCTGCTTTTGTAGGTGAAGACGAAACCCAGGGGCCGAGATGCCTCTCAGAGAGGGCTGCCGTCGGGAAAGAAGGTATTTTCAAATATTTTTTCTTGATAAATACCCCAAAGAGGTCTATAAAATTAAATTGTTTATTCAATAAGTTAATAAGTGCTGACGCTATCCCCTACTTTCCAGAGTCTATTGATTGGGGGCCATGAAGGAAAGAGCATCAATATTTATAGAAGGATTACATAATGGCAGGGGGATTAATCTGTTGTTGTTCGCACTTTCTTGACAAGGATTGATCACTATTGAATAACGCATCTTTTAAGTTCGGAGTCATTATAGGGCATCACTATTTTTTAGAAGGACTTAATTCGAGAAATTGCTCATTCTCATGACATAAGTCATGGAGGAGACATGATAGCGTTTAATCCTGATCAACCCGCGGCAAATCCCTTTTGGTTTAGTGAATGTTTTCTGATGCCCATGCCCATCGGCAAAAAGGCCATCAACCTGCGAGAGCTCTATGACGTTTTGCTTGAGGTTGGAGAGCCCGTTCATTATTTCCACCTCATGCAGTCCAGACTGGCCATCACCCAGGCCGGGGTGGAATACCCCAATGATTTTGCTTTATGGGCCGCCACTTCTTTACAAGACACCAAACTGGCCGAAAAGCTCAGCTCATTTGACCCGTTTGACTACGATAACATAGGGGAGGTCCGGCAGGCGGTGCTGGACATTCTGGAGGAGTACCTCTGGGATCTTCACGATGTTCCCTGGGCCCGCCCGGGGTTTGAGTTCCACTTCTGCGAGGCCTCCATGGTGGTCATTCGCAACGAGATCCCCGCCGCCACCCTGAAAGAATTTTGCTCGGCTCTCAATAAAGTGGGATTGGATTCAGTCTACTATCACTTTTTTGAAGCCCGGCACCGCCTGGGCATGCGTCAAATCGATGATTTTTCTTACTGGATTGAAACCAATTTCGGCCTGCCGGAGCTGGTGGCCGACATTCGAGACATTGACATCTACTTTTATACCCTCAAGGAAATTCGCGACACCCTTTTGAAGCTGATCAATCATCATTTGGGAGAACTCTGTGATAACCTGGGATGATTATGCCGCCATTGTGGGCCCTGAACTGATCGACCAGCTTTTTCGCCTTTCGGAGACGCTCGGTAAGGTAAGTTTTGTCCACATAAACTCCACCCGCACCGGCGGCGGGGTGGCGGAGATTCTCTCCCGCGCCGTCCCCCTTCTGAACGATCTGGGCATCAAGACCACCTGGGAGGTGATTGAGGGCGACCCCGACTTTTTTGAGGTCACCAAAGCTTTTCACAACGCCCTCCAGGGAGAGAGTGTGCAACTCGATCCCGATCAGTTGGAACATTATCAGGAAGTCAACCGGGAAAATGCCAAGCGCTATACCTGGAAAGCGGATTATGTCCTGGTGCACGACCCGCAGCCTGCATTTCTTATCGAGTTAATCCGCCGCCGGGGGAAACATTGGATCTGGCGCTGCCATGTGGATGTCTCCCGACCTAACCTCAAGGTCTGGAAATATTTACGGGATATTGTCAGTCAATACGACGCCTCGATCTTTTCCATGTCCAAATTCGCCCAGAATTTGCCGCACCCGCAATACATCATCCGTCCGTCCATTGACCCTCTGAGCGAGAAAAACCGGGAGCTCACCAGCGAGGAAATTCAGGCAGTATTGACCCGCCTGGAAATTGAACGGGACAAGCCCATCCTCCTGCAGGTTTCCCGCTTTGATTCTTTCAAAGACCCGCTGGGGGTCATCCAGGCCTTCCGCATGGTGCGCAAACATACCCCCTGCAAGCTGATCCTGGCTGGGGGCGAAGCCACGGATGACCCGGAAGGTCCCCGTATTTTTGCCGAAGTCATGGAGGCGGCCAAGGGAGAGCCGGACATCCAGATCCTGCTCCTGCCACCTGATGCCCATCACGACATCAACGCCCTGCAGCGGGCTGCAGACATCATTATCCAGAAGTCCACCCGGGAGGGCTTCGGCCTTACGGTCACCGAGGCCATGTGGAAGGGCAAACCCGTAGTTGCCAGCGCCGTAGGAGGCATTGTGTTGCAGTTGCGGGATTATCAAACCGGCTTCCTGGTCAATTCCCCGGAAGGCTGCGCTTTCCGCATTCGCTATTTATTGCATCGGCCGGAGATGGCCAACCGCATGGGCATTCTGGCCCGGGAAATTGTCCGCAGCCATTTTCTCATCACCCGCACTATTCGAGACTATCTCACCCTGTTGATCTTGTTAGAAAATCCAGACAGTCGTTTGATCGAACTGTAAGTCTCCCGAGGGTTTTCGACCCATCTCAAGATCATGACATTGCTGGGTAAAAATCGGGCCGGAATGCTGAACGGGGCTCACAGGTTGGGGGCCACCTATCTGGGGAACGGCCGCTGCCGCTTCCTGGTGTGGGCTCCTCTGGTGGACCGGGTGGAGGTGCGCCTGGTTGCTCCCCAGGAGCGCCTGGCGCCTCTGGAGAAAAGCGCCCACGGGTATTTTACGGCCGAAATTGAGGGAATAGAGCCGGGCAGTCTGTATTTTTTCCGGTTGGACGGGCGCCAGGAGCACCCGGATCCTGCTTCCCGAGGCCAGCCCCGCGGGGTGCACGGACCTTCTCAGGTGGTGGACCCCCACTTCCCTTGGGATGACGCCGCCTGGCCCGGCTTGCCCCTCAAGGATTACATTATTTATGAACTCCACGTGGGCACGTTCACGCCGGAGGGCACCTGCGCAGCCGTCATTCCCTTCCTGGATGAGCTTCGGGACCTGGGGATCACGGCCCTGGAAATCATGCCTGTGGCCCAGTTTCCGGGAAACCGCAACTGGGGCTACGACGGCACCTATCCCTTCGCCGTGCAGGACAGTTACGGCGGCCCGGCCGGCCTGAAAAAACTGGTGAATGCCTGCCACCAGAGAGGCCTGGCGGTCATTTTGGATGTGGTCTATAACCACCTGGGGCCGGAGGGTAATTACCTGGCCGAGTACGGGCCTTATTTCACGGAGCGTTACCTCACCCCCTGGGGACCGGGGATGAACTTCGACGGACCCGACAGCGATGAGGTACGGCGCTTTTTTATAGAAAACGCCCTTGCCTGGATAACCGATTGTCACATTGACGCCTTACGCTTGGACGCGCTTCATGCTATTGTGGACCTCTCCCCCCGGCCTTTTTTGGCCGAGTTGGCCGAGGCCGTGCATTGGCACGGGGAGCGTCTGAACCGGCGGGTGTATCTCATGGCGGAAAGCGACCTCAACGACGTGCGTCTCATCAAGCCCCGGGAACTGGGGGGTGATGATCTGGACGCCCATTGGAATGATGATTTTCACCATGCCCTGCACACACTGCTCACCGGGGAGCAAACCGGCTACTATGTGGATTTTGGCCGGGTGGCACAACTGGCCAAGGCCTGGCGGGAAGGCTTCATCTATAGCGGACAATATTCCCCCTATCGCCGGCGCCGCCAGGGCTCCTCCTCCCGGGACATTGCTCCACACCGCTTCGTGGTCTTTGCCCAAAACCACGACCAGATAGGCAACCGCCTCGGGGGTGAACGCCTGAGTCAACTGGTCTCTTTTGAGGCCCTGAAGCTGGCCGCCGGCGTGGTCCTCCTGGCTCCTGGCCTGCCCCTCTTGTTTATGGGAGAGGAATACGGGGAAACCGCCCCGTTTAACTACTTCGTGAGCCACGGCGACCCCGACCTCATCGAAGCTGTGCGCCAGGGTCGTCAAGCAGAGTTCGCCGCCTTTCACCGGCAGGGAGAATCTCCTGATCCTCAGGCAGAGGAGACCTGCGCCCGTTCCCGGCTGAATCATCATCTCCGTCGGGAAGGAACGCACCGGACGCTGTATGACTTTTACGGCACCGTACTCAGGCTCCGGCAGGAGTTGTCCCTCCTGGTGGATCTGGGCCGCCAAGACCGGCAAGTCCTGGCCATTGAGGAAGAAAAGGTGCTGTGGGTGAGGATGAAAGGAGATTTGGGGGAGGCCGCCCTGGTATGCCACTTTGGCGAGAAGGCCCTGAATCTGTCTTTACCCTTCCCAGCAGGACGCTGGCAAAAGCGGCTGGACTCGGCCGAAGCCCGCTGGGGCGGCCCGGGAAGCCAGGCCCCGGCGGCCATTGAGGCTGGCCGGGAGGAAACTGCTCTCAGCCTCTCGCCTTCCAGCATTTTACTTTACCTCCGGTAAGAACCATCGGTATGAGTAAAAGATATATCTGCATCCACGGCCATTTTTACCAGCCTCCCCGGGAAAACCCCTGGCTGGAGGACGTTGAGCTGCAGGACTCGGCCTACCCCTATCATGACTGGAACGAGCGGATCACCTCAGAGTGTTATGCGCCCAATAGCAAGTCGCGTATCCTGGACGGGAAAGGCCGCATTATCAGGATGCCCAACAACTATACCAAGATGAGCTTCAACTTCGGACCCACCCTTCTCGCCTGGATGGCGGCCAAAGCCCCGGAGCTTTATGAATCGATAATCAGTGCTGACCGGCAGAGCCGGGAGACTTTTTCGGGCCATGGTTGCGCCTTGGCCCAGGCCTATAATCACATGATCATGCCCCTGGCCACTAGTCGGGATAAGTATACCCAGGTTTACTGGGGCCTGCGGGATTTTGAGCACCGTTTCGGGCGGTCGCCGGAAGGCATGTGGCTGGCGGAGACCGCCGTGGATTTAGAAACCCTGGATATCATGGCCGAATTGGGGATACGCTTCACCATCTTGGCTCCGAACCAGGCGCAGCAGGTGCGCCAGTTGGGCCAGGAGACCTTGTGTGACGTAAGCAACAGCCACATCGACCCCACCACGGCCTATCAAATCAATCTACCCTCGGGCCGGAATATGAGCCTGTTTTTTTATGATGGGCCCATATCCCAGGCCATTGCTTTCGAGGATTTATTGATGCGGGGGGAAGATCTGGCCCTGCGGCTGGGCAGCGCCTTCTCCGATAACCGGGATTGGCCCCAGTTGGTCCACATAGCCACAGACGGGGAAACTTACGGACATCATCATCCCCACGGTGATATGGCCCTGGCTTATGCCCTTGATTATATCGAAGCAAAAAATCTCGCCTCCCTGACTATCTATGGCGAGTTTTTAGAAAAACACCCGCCTACTAATGAGGTGGTTATCTTTGAAAATTCCTCCTGGAGTTGCATCCACGGGGTGGAAAGATGGTGGCAGGATTGCGGCTGTAACAGCGGGGAGCACCCCGGGTGGAACCAGGCCTGGCGCGCGCCCTTGCGGGAGGCCCTGGACTGGCTCCGGGACACCCTGGCGCCTTACTTTGAAGAGACAGCCAGTGGCTTTCTGAGGGATCCTTGGGAAGCCCGCAACAATTACATCCGGGTTATTCTCGACCGCAGCCCGGATTCCTTAGAGAGGTTTTTTGCGCAGCAGGCCACCCGAGAACTTACCAGGGCTGAAAAGAGCCAGGCTCTCAAACTCCTGGAAATACAGCGCCATGCCATGCTCATGTATACCAGTTGCGGCTGGTTTTTTGACGAGCTCTCGGGCCTCGAAACCTTACAAGTGCTAGAATACGCCGGCCGGGCGGTGCAGTTGACCCAGGACATTTTTGGGGATGGCATTGAAGAACACTTTTTAGAACGGCTGGCCCAGGCCAAAAGCAATATCCCGGAACACCAGGACGGCCGCCACCTTTACGAAAAATTCGTCAAACCGGCCATGGTGGACCTCCTCAAGGTGGGGGCCCATTATGCCATCAGTTCCTTGTTCGAAGATTATCAGCCCCAGGATAGAATTTATTGTTACTCCTTCGATCGGAAGGACTACCGACTCTCCGAAGTGGGCAAGGCCAAGCTGGCCATTGGCCGCATTCAGGTCACCTCGGACATTATTCTCGACTCAGCCCCCATAAGCTTTGGGGTTTTGCATTTTGGGGACCACAATCTCGTCGGCGGGGTGCGGGAGTTCCTGGGGGAAGAAGCATACGGCAATACGGCCTGGGAGGTAACCGAGGTCTTTGCCGGGGCTGACATCCCCGAGACCATCCGCCGCCTGGATAAACACTTTGGCGCCTCGACCTACTCCCTCAGATCCCTTTTCCGGGACGAACAGCGCAAAGTCATCGAGCAGATCATGGACCTGACCCTGGAAGAGGTCTGGTCGGCTTTCGGACGAATCTACAGCAATCATGTCCCCCTCATGCGTTTCCTCAAGGACCTGGGCACCCCTTTGCCCAAACCCTTTTATACCACCGCTGAGACCATGATCAACCGGAATCTGCGTCAGGCTTTTCTGGCGGAAGAGCTGGACCTCGAGGATATTAATAACCTCCTGAAGGAAGCCAGTGGTTTACAGATTCCCCTGGACAGTGCAGGCTTGGAGTATGCTTTGCGGCAAGGCATCGAAAACCTGGTGGGCAGATGTCAACAGGAGCCCCGGGACCCTCATTGCCTTATGCAGCTGGAGGCGGCCGTGAGCCTCGCCAAAGAATTGCCCTTCGAAGTGAACCTGTGGAAAGTGCAAAATGCCTTTTTCGAAATGCACAAAGAATTCTATCCCGGCTGGCGCCGTCGGTCCAAACGAGGCCAACCAGAGGCCAAGATTTGTCTGAGGCATTTCAAAAGCCTGGGTGAGAAACTCTCCGTGCGCGTGACCTAACCTTAAGAAGCACCCCCCTTGAGGGCATTATGGCCGGTTTTCGAGCTCCTGCGGCTACGTATCGGTTCCAATTTCACCATAACTTCAGGTTCGTTGCCGCCCAAAACCTGGTACCTTACCTGTCCGCTCTGGGTGTGTCTGATATTTACGCCTCTCCCCTCTTCCGGGCCCGGCGCCGGAGTCTCCACGGCTATTCGGTGACCAACCCCCTGGTCATCAATCCGGAGCTCGGCTCCAAGGACTCTTTCCGGGCTCTGGCCAGGGCCCTCCAGTCACGGGGCATGGGACTCCTGCTTGACATCGTGCCCAACCACATGGCCCTGAGCCATGACAATCCCTGGTGGCTGGATCTTTTGGAAAACGGCCCAGCCTCTCCTTTTGCCGTGTTCTTCGACGTGGACTGGTGCCCTCCCAACAGGCTCCTGGAAGGGCGAGTCCTCCAGCCCATCTTGGGCGCTCCGTACGACCAGGTCCTGGAAAACCAGGAAATCAAATTGGAGCTGAAGGAAAGCGGCTTTGCCGTCCACTATTATGACCATACATTTCCCTTGGACCCCAAAACCTATCATGCCCTCCTTACCCATCGTCTGGATGACCTGACGGCAGCCTTGGGAACGGGTAATCCGGCAATTTCCAGTCTTTGGGGGCTCATCACCCTCGTGGAACACCTACCCCCCCGCACCGTAACCAGCAAGGGGAAGCTCAGAGAGAGAAATCGCCAAAAGGAGATTTTAAAAGAAAACCTTTGGCGTCTTTACCAGGAAAACCAGGTCATCAAAGAATTTCTTGATGACAACCTCGCCATCTTTAACGGCCGGCCGGGGGACCCGGCCAGCTTCAACCTCCTGGACAGCCTGTTGGATGCCCAGGCCTACCGACTGGCCCACTGGCGGGTGGCCCTGGAAATGATCAACTACCGGCGCTTCTTCAGCATCAATGACCTCATCGGCCTGCGGGTGGAGGATCCCCAGGTCTTCGAGGCAAGCCACAGCCTGCAGTTCACTATGGCCCGGGATGGCAGGGTCACCGGATTGCGCATCGATCATATAGACGGTCTCTACGACCCCCTCGAATATCTGCAGCGCCTCCAGAACAGGCTTGCTCAAGAGTCTTCGGCCACCGCCAGTCAGGCCAACTTTTTTGTGGTGGTGGAAAAGATTCTGGAAAAAGGGGAAACTTTACCTCTCGAATGGCCGGTGGCCGGCACCACCGGCTACGATTATTTAACCATGCTGGACGGCCTCTTCGTGGACCGCAGGGGTCTTGAGGAAATACAACAAGCGTATGCTAGATTCACCGGCACTACCTTGACCTGGCCGGATATCGTTTATGACAACAAAAAGCTGATCATGGCAAGCCTCTTCGGGGGCGAAGTGGAAAACCTGGGATATTATCTCGGCCTCCTGGCGGCTCAGGATCGCACCGCCCGGGATATTCCCGCCAAAGACCTTAACCTTGCCTTATTCGAGGTCACCGCCTGCCTGCCGGTATATCGCACCTATATCCGGAGCCTGGCCGTGTCGCCACAAGATCGGGTTTTTTTAGAGCACGCTCTCATGGAAGTGCGCCAAAGGCAGCCGACCCTCAATCCCCTGGCTTTGGATTTCCTGAAGCGGGTGCTCTTTTTGGACGTGCCTCCGGTGCTCACCGAAGAGCAAAAAAAAGACTGGCTGAACTTCGTCATGCGCTGGCAGCAGTTCACCGGCCCCATCATGGCCAAGGGACTGGAAGATACCGCCTCCTATGTGTACAACCCCCTGGTTTCCCTCAATGAAGTGGGAGGGTGCTTTCAGGCTGTATCACCTGAAGCGTTTCATCATTTTAATCAACAGAAGCAGCAATCCTGGCCCTTCACCCTAAACGCCACCTCCACCCATGACACCAAACGGAGCGAGGACGTGCGGATGCGCCTCCACGTGCTCTCGGAGCTGCCCGGGGAATGGGACGCCTGCCTCAGGCGCTGGAGCGGCTGGAACCGCACCAAGAAACATGAAGTCGATGGCGTCCTGGTGCCGGATGCCTCTCAGGAAGCGCTCATCTACCAGACCATGCTGGGGGCCTGGCCTCTTAACCCGGAGGAAATCCCGGAGTTCAAGGACCGCCTGGAGAGTTACATCATCAAGGCGGCCCGGGAAGCCAAGGTCCACACTCGCTGGATTGCCCCCCACCTGGAGCATGAACGCGCCCTGGCGACTTTTGTAAGGGGTATTCTGGAAGAATCAGCCGGCAATGACTTTCTGTCTGACTTTCAAGGGCTCCAAACCCGGCTGGCCTGGTGTGGCGCGCTGAACTCCCTGTCCCAGGTTCTCCTCAAAATCGCCTCCCCCGGAGTGCCGGACTTTTACCAGGGCACCGAGCTTTGGGACCTCAGCCTGGTGGACCCGGACAATCGCCGCCCGGTGGATTTCCGCCGGCGCAGCCAACTTCTGAAGGGCCTCCAGAAGCGAGAATCCCAAGGCCTAAAATCTCTTATTCAGGAGCTCCTGGACCATTGGGGAAATGGCGCCCTCAAGCTCTTTGTCACCTTTAAAGCCCTCAACTTCCGCAGAACCCATCTGGACCTTTTCCACCACGGCGACTACCTGCCCCTCACCGCCGCAGGGGAAAAAGGCGAGCACCTGGTGGCCTTGGCCCGACGCCACCAGAACACCTGGGCCCTGGCGGTGGCGGGCAGGTTTTTTGCCAAGTTGTCACCCCAGAGACATTTTCCATTAGGGGAGAAATTTTGGGGGCAGACCGCCCTGTCCCTGCCCCCTGAGGCGCCCTCAGAGTGGCGCAACATCTTTACCGATGAAATCATTACAGCTTCTCTGATTTCCCAGACGAAAGCCCTGCACCTCAAGGACATCTTTCAGGAATTGCCCGTGGCCTTGCTCTGCGGTCGGCCCGGTTGACGCTGCCGGTTCACCCCAAACAAGACTAAACTCATCACCAAAAACTGATTTTCACTCTTGAAAATACTGAAGCTATTGATAACTTTAAAGGTAGCTTGACTTTTTTTGTCGCCCGATAAATAACTAATTAAGACGTTTCCAAAAATCGGTTTAAAAGCCACGGAGCTTTTACCTAGCCCCCCGCGGCGGTATTTTCGTGGGGGGGCGCCTGCAATACATCCCCATTGCCGATGGGAGGTTTTTTTGCAGATCTCCAGAATTGGAATAGGGTTATGAGTCCAGGGCAGAACTATCCCTCCCAAATTTTCAGCCGCCTTGTGAGCCTTATCCTGGCTGTGACCACCCTGTCTCTTTGTCTGGCGGGTGCGGCTTTGGCGGCGGAAGACGAATGGCCCCGGCGTCTGGACACCCCCCAATATACCGTGACCATGTACCAGCCGCAGGTGGAGACCTTCGAGGACAACCGGCTCAAGGCCCGGGCAGCGGTGTCAATACAAGAGAAAGGCCAAAAGGCGCCGGTATTCGGGGCCGTATGGCTCACGGCTCGGGCGGCCACCGACCGGGACACCCGCACGGTCACACTGGAAGACGTCCAGGTCACCCAGGTAAAGTTCCCCCAGGGAACCAAGGAGCAGAAGCAAAAGCTCAAAGATTTCCTGGTGCAGGAATTCCCCAAGTGGGAAACCACCACCTCCATGGACCGGCTCAGCGCGGCCGTGGAGGCGGTGGCACGGAAGAAGGCCCGGGCGGCAAAGCTCAAAAACGATCCGCCCAAAATCATCTTTACCCCTCATCCCGCGGTCCTGGTGCTGCTGGACGGGGAGCCGCGGCTCAAGCCCCTGAAGAACAGCAACCTCATGCGGGTGGTGAACACCCCATTTTTCATGGTCTACGACCCGGCGGCCAAGATTTATTACCTGAGAGGCGGGACCGTCTGGCTCACCGCCCCGATGATCAAGGGTCCCTGGCGGGACACCGAAACCGTTCCCCAGACGGTGGCGGCCCTGGCCGCAACCGCACCCAAGCCCCAGGATAAAAAGACGGAGAAAGCCGCAGCCGCCCTGGACCAGAAGCCACGGATTATCGTGAGTACGGAGCCGGCGGAGCTCATCGCTGCAGACGGGGAGCCCGAATGGGTCCCCATCTCCGGCACCAATCTACTCTTCATGGCTAACACCGAGAGCCCGGTTTTCCTGGACACGCCCACGCGGCAGACTTACGTCCTCATATCGGGGCGCTGGTTCAAAGCCCCATCCCTCACCAACGGCCCCTGGTCCTACGTGGCGCCGACCCAACTTCCCGCCGATTTCGGTAAAATCCCCCCCGACTCTCCCCGGGGCTACGTCCTGGTGAGCGTGGCTGGTACCTCCCAGGCCAAAGAAGCGGTGGCCGAAACCCATATCCCCCAAACCGCGGCCATCAACCGCAAGACCGCCACCACGGAAGTCAAGTATGACGGGGAGCCCAAATTCGAGATAATCGAGGGCACAAACCTGGAGTACGCCGTCAATACGCCCACCCCCACATTCAAACAGGGTCTCAAGTACTATGCTGTAGACCAGGCGGTGTGGTATGAGGCCGACTCGCCCCACGGTCCCTGGCGGGTCTCGGTATCGCCTCCCCAGGAGGTGGAAAACATCCCCCCCAGCCACCCCCATTATTACGTCAAGTACGTCAAGGTCTACGATTACACTGAGGACACGGTCTACGTGGGCTACACCCCAGGCTACATGGGCTCCTATGTGGACGACGATACGGTGGTGTACGGCACCGGCTACGACTACCCGGGCTACGAATGCGACACAGACTATATCCCATATCCGGACACCTATGGTTATGGGGCTGCCTATGACCCCTATTGGTGCTATTGGGGCTACCAGCCTTACTATTACAACCCGTTCTACTGGTTCTCCGGCATCGGCACGGTAGTCTTCATCGGCAGGGTGGGCCGATGGTGGAGGTATCCCTGGTGCGGCGGTTGGTGGGGCCCCGGCGGCTATTCGTATATCAACATTAACAGGATCCATCGCCGCATGTGCTACAAACGGGGGAGACCCTGGGGCCATCGCTACGGGCATGGTGGCCGCTGGTCTGACCGTTGGCGTCCCAGACGAGGCTGGACTGGCGCAGGCCGGCCGGGTCGAGGTCTGAAGCCGGGGCAGGGCCGGCAGCCCTGGATGGGGGCCAGGGGCGCCAAAGGCAGGTCTGCGGCGCATGGTCGGCCTAACCTCTACAAGCGACCCGGCATGGCCAACAAGCTGGCCGTAAAGCCAGCCGGTATTACCATGTCCGGGTCCAGGAAAAACCTGACTCGCTCCGGAGCATCTACAAAACTCCCGGGAAGGAAATCGGCCAGGTTCATCCAGGCTGGATCAGGGAAATACCAGGGCCCCATCATCATGGACACCCGCCGGCGGACCTCCCAGTCCGTGCGCACCACTCGGTTGGCCTCCCAGCAAATGCAAAAGAACAACGTTTTTGCCGACCGCCAGGGCCGCGTGTTCCGAAGGAACAGCCAGGGAAATTGGCAGCAGCGCACCAAGGGGGGCTGGGAGAGTACGGATCAGCCCCGGCGCCTGGACACCGCCCGCTCTACTTCACGCAGCCCGTCCTTTAACGGCAACCGTCTCAACCAAGACTACTCCACCCGATTCCGGGGAGCCCAGCGCGCCCGGCAATTCAGCCGCTATCAGGGAATCAGGCCCCCGGCTACATCCTCCGTTAGTCGGAGCCGCCGCAGTAAAAGCGGGTCCTCCAAAAAATCCCCAAAGAAAAGTGTTCGCTCTAGCCGCGGGAAGCGGAAAGGTGGCGGCAGTGGAAGCGGCGAGTCCCCAAAGAGTGGCGGCAGTGTCAAAGCAAGCAGCAGGGGCCGGAGCGGCGGTGGCAGTTTCGGAGGAAGCCGTAGCTCCTGGGGTGGCGGCCGCGCTGTTCGGGGGGGCGGTGGCCGGGGGGGCGGCCGCGCTGTTCGGGGTGGCGGTGGCCGGGGTGGCGGTGGCCGAGGCGGTGGCCGAGGCGGTGGCCGGGGGGGCGGCGGCCGGGGTCGGTAAGCCCCCAGTGGGGAAAAGAGCTACCCCCGCCGGCCCCACCATCAAGACAGGAAGGTGGCTATGCAGCTCAAACGTGCAGCCTCGTGGTGGATGACCCTGGCGGTTTTTCTAATGGTAGGAGCTTTGGCCCAAGGAGGAAATGCCATGGAACTCACATCTGCTGCTTTTGCCGGCGGCGGCAAGATCCCCCAACAGTATGTCATGCCCGGGGCGGGCGGCAAGAATCTCTCCCTGCCCCTGAAGTGGTCCGGGGCTCCGGCCGGGACCAAGTCCTTTGCCCTGTCCATCGTGGACCCGCACCCGGTGGCCAACAACTGGGTGCATTGGCTGGTGATCAATCTCCCGGCGGACGCCAGCGGCCTCGACGAGGGGATCTCCGGGAAGAACATGCCCCCGGCCGCGGGGGAACTGCACAACTCCTGGGGCAAGCCGGCCTACGGCGGCCCCCAGCCCCCGCCCGGGACCGGCGACCACCCCTACGTGGTGACCCTGTACGCCCTGAATACCGCGATGCTTGACCTGAAGCCCTCCACGAATCTAACCGGTTTTCAAAAGGCCCTGGAGGGGAAGGTCCTGGGCACCGCCAAGATCACGGGGTATTATGGAAGGTAGCTCGAAACCAACCGCGGGGGGTAGGGCCTTCTGCCAGAAAGGAAGTTTATGAAAATCGCCCGAGTGCTCATCTGCCTCATGGGGTTGCTGTTAGGGGGATTCCTCCTTACGGCGCCTTGCTTGGCCAAGTCCCAGGCTCGCCCCCCCGGCAAACCCGCCATCTATGAGTTCGGCCGGCAGACTTGCCCGGTGTGTCGGAGAATGGCCGGGATACTCAAGGACATTGACGCGAAATATCCCGGCCAGATAACGGTGCGCTTCGTGTATATCGAAACTGAGGAGCCTCTCTTTACAAAGTACCGGGTGTCCATCGTGCCCACCCAGGTCTTCCTGGACGCGTCCGGCCGGGAGGTCTCCCGCCATGCAGGCCCCCTCTCCCAAGAGAAATTGGTGAATAAGCTCAAAGAATTAAAGTTTATCAAGGACTGAACCAGGCAGGGCCTAAGAATTATTCCCGCAACAGAAAAACGAGGCGGCCCGCCCGGTTTTTCTGTAGAACAAAAATTTCCGTCTCCCCCCGGGAACTTGGGGGACGGATACGCAAACACTCCCTTAAGCCAGCTTCACCTTGCCGCTCTGACCCAGTCTGACCTTTAACCTCCCCGCCTTATGTGGTACGAGAAGTCTGGCGCTCAAACGGCTATCTTCTGGTTGGACCGGACCCGCCTGGCCGCCCCAAATTAGGGCGCACCCCTGGGTGCGCCCCCACATCTGGGCAATCATTTGTTTGCAACTTGATATGAAATGTACATGTAGCGCCGCCGCCCTCGGCGGCGCCTGGACCGCCGGGGGCGGCGGTGCTACATATATATGCTTTGTTTTGACCACGTAGGCTCATGACCCTTTATACCCTGTTGCCATCAAAAAGGTAAGTTCTCCAAGAGAAATGTAGGGGCGCAATTTATTGCGCCCTTTAAGGGGATAATAAATCACGCCCCTGCAGATAAACACCTTATATGAACGCAGCTTGGTATAAAAAGGTGCGGTGAACATGCCGTTGAAAACGCTGTCCTGAGATTACCGGTTGTCTTGGCTTTAAGGGGTTTTCAGCCCACCCTAAGAGGGGGCGGCATCGCCGGATGGGGAGGAACCTTGAGGGAGGAAGAAAAGCAGGGGAATCGGGGGTTTTCAGCCCGGTTCCCCTGTTTGAATGGTCTCTAATTCTGGGGCGCGGCGGGAT
>CBFDAH010000021.1:0-25486 GCA_965602785.1 uncultured Syntrophobacterales bacterium | reverse complement strand
CATCCTCACCACCGGGTTGGCGTTAGCCGTTATCTGGATGGGTAATCTGAATTATGTGGCGCCCATCATTACCATGTTTTTTCTGAACACCTATGGCATGCTCAACCTGACTGCCGGTCTGGAAAGTTTGGTGGGCAATCCCAGCTTTCGGCCCCGGATAAAAGTGCCCTGGTTTGTATCTCTGCTGGGAGCGCTGGGCTGTTATGGGGCTATGTTTCTCATCAACGCGCCGGCCACCCTGATCGCCATCATTATCAGTTACGGAATTTTCGTGTGGCTGGGCCGGCGAGCCCTGGCTCAGGGATGGGGAGATATCCGCAGCGGCCTCTGGTTCACCCTGTCTCGCTTCGGGTTGACCCGCCTGGAAGCACAGCGCTGGGACATAAAGAATTGGCGTCCCAACATCATCGTGTTCACCAGCATCCAGCGCCAGTATGAAGAATTACTGGAGGTGGGGTCCTGGCTGGCCTCCGGCCGGGGCCTGGTCTCTTTCTTCCATCTCTTAACAGGGGACGTAGAAGAATTGGCGGCTCGGGGGTTGCGGGTCACTTCGGTCCAGCACACCCAGAAATATCTGCAAGAGCAGGGAGTGGTGGGATTTGCCGAGTGTTGCATCGTCAAAGACTTCTACGAAGGCAGCCTCGATATTGTCCAGGCCCACGGTATCGCCGGGCTGGCAGCCAATGCTATCCTGATGGGGTGGAGTCACGACCCGGAGGGACAGGAGCAACAGCTCCATCTGGTGCGATCTCTCATGGCCCTCAATAAATCCACCCTGTTTTTCCACTGCCACCCTGAGAAGAGATTCGGACGGCAGGCCCTCATTGATATCTGGTGGCGGGGTCGGGATCGTAATGCTGAACTCATGCTCCTGTTGGCGCATATCATCCGGCAAAGCCACCCCTGGGAAGGGGCCAGAATCCGGGTGCTCCGCTTGCTCGCGAACGAGGAGGCGCAGCCCGGGGCGGAAAAACACCTGGCCCAAACCCTGGAGGGGGCGCGAGTGGAGGCTGAACCCGTGGTACTGGTGAACTCCGATCCCTCAGCACCTTTTGAGGTTTTTTTAAACCGGGTCAGCTCCGAAGCCGATTTAATCTTCCTGGGTCTGAAGGTTCCGGAGGAGCAGGAAATGGCCAACCAGGCTGCAGCCATCAACCGTCTGTTGACCTCCGGGACGTCCACCATATTGGTACGGAGCGCCGAAAAGGAAGACATTCTGGGGACGGAAAGCCAACCGCCCTCGTCCTGAGAACCGGCTTTCTTGATTGTTTCGGGGGGGGAATCAGATTACACTTGAAGAAGCCTGTCTGGGGAGATCACCGGCGGGCTGGCGCTATGCCTAATCTCGAATTTTTCCGCTTACAGACCCGAATAGAAGTCCTCTCGCTTTATCCCCGCTTTTCATCGGTGGGAGCGGAGGAAGTGGAGCTGGCTGCGGCCCCTGGGCGGGTACTGGCTCAAGACCTGCCGGCGCCGGAGACGGTACCGGCCTTCCCCCGGGCCTCCATGGACGGCTATGCAGTCCGGGCCGGGGACACCTTCGGGGCTTCGCCGGGTTTGCCCCAGTACCTGGAGATCACCGGCGAAGTGCTCATGGGCGACGTCCCGGAACGGGCTTTGGGGTCGGGGGAGGCTCACCGCATTGCCACCGGAGGGATGCTCCCCCCCGGCGCCGACGCGGTGGTCATGGTGGAATACACCAATGAAATGCCGGATAAGACCATGGAGGTGCGGCGCCCCGTAGCTCCGGGGGAGAACGTGCTGCACCCGGGGGAGGATGTCAAGGCGGGGGAGGTCCTGTTCCCGGCGGGAAGAAGTCTCCGACCCCAAGATATTGGACTTTTGGCCGCTTTGGGGGTGACCCGCCTCCGGGTGCATCGCCGCCCCCGGGTGGTGGTTTTCAGCAGCGGCGATGAAATCCTGCCCATTCAAGATAAGCCGCCCCCCGGTAAAGTGCGGGACGCCAATGCCTATCTGGTAGCGGCCCAGGTGGCGGCGGGGGGCGGAGTTCCCCTGCTGGCGGATATCATCCCTGATAATTTCCAGGCCTTGCGCACGGCCCTGTCTGACGCCCTGGCGGAGGCCGACCTCATCCTCATCTCAGGCGGCAGTTCGGTGGGAACCCGGGACCTGACCCTGGCAGCCATCCAGGACCTCCCCGGCGCCGACATCCTGGTGCACGGGGTGGCCATCCGGCCGGGGAAGCCCACCATCCTGGCGGATATCGGCGGGAAGCCTCTCATGGGCCTGCCGGGCCACCCGGCCTCGGCCGCCATTGTCATGCAGGTGCTGGGGCTGCCCCTCCTGGCGCGGCTGGCCGGATTGGCCGACCTGACGCCGCCCCGGGGCGGTAGAGTAATGGCACAACTTTCCCGCAACCTGGCCGGCGCCAGCGGCCGGGAGGACTATGTGCGGGTGCGTCTCCGGGAGGACGGGGACACTTTGTGGGCCGACCCGGTGCTGGGCCCTTCGGGGCTTCTCTCCCCCCTGGTGGCGAGCCACGGCCTGGTCATGATTCCCCTGGACCTTGAGGGCCTGAACCAGGGCGAAATGCTGACGGTGCGGCTTTTTACCTGAAAAGTAAAGTTCTGAGAACAACCTTTTTTCCGCTCTGAATTTTTCAGCGCAGGGCGTAGAAGCTATTATAAAACCTTTTTTCTGTACATCCTGAACGGAGTGAAGGATCTCAACTCATTGAAAATTCGAGATTCTTCGCTTCGCTCAGAATGACATTTTTGGAGAATTGGAAGTTTTGCAATAGCTTCTATATGGTCTCTTAAAGAGATATTTTTTTCAGGGAACGGTGATGAAAAGGCGCATTTATTTACACATGAAGTCGGTGTCTGAGGCCCGGGAGCTGTTTCTCTCCCGGTTCGACCTGCAAACAATGCTGGCCCCGGAGGAGGTCCCCACCGCCGCGGCCCGTGGTCGGGTGACCGCCGCGCCGGTGTGGGCCAGGTGGTCGTCGCCGGCGGAGCATCAGGCGGCCATGGACGGCTTTGCCGTGGCTGCGGCGAGCACCTTCGGGGCCCGGCCCGAGAGCCCCAAGCTTTTGGCAATCGGCGCGGCAGCAATTCCCATCAACACCGGCCACCTTATGCCCCCGGGCATGGATGCGGTGGTCATGGTGGAAAACGTCCCGGACCCGGAGGCCGACCCCATTACCGTGGAGGCGCCGGTCTTTCCCTGGCACAACGTGCGCCGAGTGGGAGAGGACCTGGTGACCGGGGAGATGGTGCTCCCCGAGGGGGTGGAGATCACCCCGTGGGCCCAGGGAGCCATGTTGGCGGCGGGAGTGTTCCAGGTCCTGGTGCGGCGGCGGCCCCAGGTGGTCATCATACCCACCGGCTCTGAACTGGTATCGGTGACAGCCCTGGGTCCGGAGCCCCCTCGAGGCCTTCTGGTGGAGTTCAACTCCGTCATTTTGGCGGGGCTGGTGGAAGAGGCCGGGGGGATTCCGGATGTCTGGTCTATTACGCCTGATGACCCTCTCGCTCTTGGCAAGGTTTTGCAACAAGCGGTGTTGGCCGGAGACCTGGTCCTGGTCAACGCCGGCTCTTCAGCCGGCAGCGAGGACTATACCTACCAGGCCGTGGCGGACCTGGGGGAGGTGCTGGTGCACGGGGTGGCCATGATGCCGGGGAAGCCCACCCTCCTGGGGGTGGTGCAAGGGAAGCCCGTCATCGGCAACCCGGGCTATCCCGTATCCGCGGTGCTTTCCTTCGAGGAGTTCGCCGCGCCCCTGATTGCCGGCCTGGCGGGCCGGCGCCTGGCCCCCCGCCCCACCCTCATGGTGCACCCCTCCCAGAATCTCCCCTCCAAGCCGGGGCTCACCGAGTTCATCCGGGTGACCCTGGGCCGGGTGGGGGATAAGGTCATGGCCACGCCCCTGCCCCGGGGGGCGGGCACCATCACCTCCCTGGTGCGGGCGGACGGTTTGCTCCGGGTGCCGGCCTTGAGCGAAGGCCTGGAGGAGGACCGGCCGGTGGCCGCCGAGCTCCTGGTCCCCCCGGAGGACATCGAAGGCACCCTGGTGGTCCTGGGAAGCCATGACAACACCCTGGATCTTCTGGCCACCCTGCTCAGACGCCGAGACCCGAAATTGCGCCTGTCGTCGGGGCACGTGGGGAGCCTGGGAGGCCTCATGGCCCTGCGCCAGGGGCGGGCCCACTTAGGGGGCTCCCACCTCTACGACCCGGAGACCAACACCTACAATGTCCCCTGCATTCTGAAATACCTGGCCGGCATGCCTCTGAAACTCATCAATCTGGCCTGGCGGAGCCAGGGTTTCATGGTGTTGCCGGGGAACCCCCAAAATATTCGCGCTGTGGCGGACCTCAGCCGGTCGGAAGTACGCTTCATCAACCGCCAGCGGGGCGCCGGCACTCGGTTGCTACTGGACTTCCTCCTGAAAGAAGCGGGAATCGACCCCGCTGACGTCCAGGGTTACGACCGGGAGGAGTACACCCACATGGCCGTGGCCGCCAACGTCAAGTCCGGCACCGCGGAAGTGGGGCTGGGCATTCTGGCCGCGGCCCGGGCCCTGGGGCTGGACTTCGTCCCCCTCACCCCGGAGCGCTATGACCTGGTGGTGCCGGAGAGCACCTATGAGGACACCCGCTTCCAGGAGTTGCTGGCGGTCATTCGCTCCCCGGAATTCCGGACCGCCGCCCAGGCCCTGGGAGGCTATGACCTCAAGGACTCCGGGAAAATCCTCTGGGAGCAGTGAGCGGAACTGCAGGGGGGGTGCGAAAAACCGGAGCCCAGGCCCCCCCTGTCCCCTCCGCCATCCCCGGCGTCGCGGCTGTTCGATCCTCCCCCGCTGGCGGAAATCCGCTTGACTTTGCCCCTTGGATGCTCACTATTAGGGATAATTACCTGAAACAAAAAACCTAACTAATAGAAAACGAAGGATTTTTCGTTTGAAGGGCACTGGTCGGCAGAATCCCTGGAATAATCCCGCCACCCTTCACACCATGAACCGGTATAAAACCCTGGTTCTCCGTTGCATGGGAGGCTCCCCCAAGGCTACCGGTGGTTTTCTGAAAAACCCTTTTTTTGAGAGGTACTCCCATGGCACAACTGCTGTATCTCAAAGCATCCCCCCGTGGCAGCCGCTCCCATGCTCTGGCGGCGGCGGAGGCCTTCCTGAGCGCCTATCGGGAACTCCACCCCGAAGTGGACATCGTCACGCTGGATCTGTTCACCGAAGATCTGCCCCCTTTTGACGGCCTGAGAATCAACGCCAAGTACAGCATCCTGCACGGCCAGCCCCACCCCCCGGATGAGGCGGAGGCCTGGCAGATAGTAGAGCGGTACATCCAGCAATTCAAAGCCGCGGACAAGTACGTCCTGGCCACCCCCATGTGGAATTTCAGTATCCCCTATCGCCTCAAACAATACCTGGACATCATCGTGCAGCCCACCTACACCTTTTCCTATTCCCCCGAGGAGGGCTACCGCGGCTTGGTCACCGGAAAGCCCATCCTGATGGCCTACGCCCGGGGGGGTCAGTATCCTCCGGGATCTCCGGGGGAGGCCTTCGACTTGCAGACTAAATATGTGGAGCTTATCTTCAGGTTCATGGGGTTCACCGACATCCACAGCCTCGTGGTGGAACCCACCCTGGAAGGCGGACCCGAAGTGGCCAAACAAAAGCGCGCCGCGGCCATGACCCAGGCCCGGGAAATGGCGAGAGATTTTTAGTAGTTGTGGGGGAGGGGGTAGGGGCCCTCTGCCCCGGTAGCACGGACTTCCAGCCCGTGGGAACCCCCCTTCCCCACGAACTATGACTTTAAGGAGGAATGTATGGACTTAAAAGGCTCACAGACGGAGAAGAATTTACTTGCCGCCTTTGCCGGGGAGTCCCAGGCCCGGAACCGTTACACCTATTATGCCAGCGTGGCCAGGAAGGCGGGATATGAGTATATTGCCGCGATTTTTCTCGAAACCGCAGGGAACGAAAAGGAGCACGCCGAGGTATTCTTCAAGCACCTCACCGAGGGGGGTAGCGGCGCCGTGGACATCGCCGCCAGCTACCCCTTCCACCTGGGGGACACCACCAGCAATTTAGAGGCAGCCGCGCAAGGGGAACACTACGAGTGGACTTCCTTGTATCAGGACTTTGGCAAGGTGGCCGAAGAAGAAGGCTTTCGGCAGGTGGCCATTTCCTTCCGGGAAATCGCCAAGGTGGAGAAGTTTCACGAGGAGCGTTACCTGGCCCTGCTAGAGCACGCAAAAAACGGCACCTTCTTCAACCGCACCGAGCCCCTCAAGTGGCACTGCCGCAACTGCGGGCGTGTGGAGTGGGGGCATCATCCCCCCGACCCCTGTCCGACCTGCCGGCACCCCAAGGCTTACTACGAGCCTCTGGCCGAGAACTTCCGGTAAGGCAAAGTCGGTGTCACGACGAAGCAGGTCTGGTAGTTACCCGAAATGGCGGCACAGAGTCCCCCGGCTTGCCAACCTTGCGGCGGGTGAGCCTGAGGCGCTTCTGTCCCCTTGGGGATGGCGGGCTTTTTGGCCTGGCCTGCCGGATTGGCAGGTTAGGGCAGGCGGACGAGACAGGGGGATTTCAGGAGATGAAACTCGGCCGCAGCCTCTCCTGGGGTTCCCTCCAGATGTCGCGTCACATCCCGAAGGAGGTTTTTGGCCTCGGTCAGGGAAGCGGGATCCAAACGCCGGGCCTGCTGATTTTCCTGGGAGATTAACAGCACCACTCCCGGGGAGGAGCTTTCTTGTCGGACCCGGGGGGCCCGGCGAGGGCGGGCGTCAGACATAGTTTCGCCTTTAACTAGGGTGAGATTGACTTCAACCTTCATACGCCAAGTATCCTTGCGCCCCCCCAGCAAACACCGTACCGCACTTTTTTTATCGGCTTTTTAGGTGATTTTCTTTAAAATGGCCGGGGAACGCAGGGCGGGGACACGGTTTTGTCCCCCTTCCCTTAAGGACCGCCTGAGATGATGTACTTTCTGGGGTTGCTCATGTTCGCCTACCTCCTGGGATCCGTTCCTACAGGACTGGTGGTGGCGCGTCTCATGGGAGGACCCGACCCCCGCCAGACCGGCAGCGGCAACCTGGGCGCGGCCAACCTCTACCGCTTGCTGGGGCGCAACGCCGGGGTCTTCACTTTTTTAGGCGACGCCGTGAAAGGCGCCGTGCCGGTGTTCCTGGCCGTCTTCTGGCTGACTCCTTTGGGAGCCTGGCGGGAAAGCGCCGTCGCGGCGGTGGGCCTGGCCGCGGTTCTGGGGCATGTTTTTCCGGTTTTTCTCAATTTTCGGGGCGGCAAAGCGGTGGCCACCTCCTTCGGGGTGGTGGCGGTCATCTGCCCCCTGGCGGCCCTGAATCTCTTCGTGGCCTACCTAGTGACTCTGTATCAGGTGCGTATATTCTCGGTGGGCTCTCTCCTGTGCGCCTGGCTTCTGCCCCTGGCGGTGGGCCTGTTTTGTGACTCCAAAGCCTACCTCCTCCTGGCCGGAATCCTTTCCGCCCTGGTCCTGGTGCTCCACCGGGAGAACGCGGTGCGCCTGGTGCGAGGGGAGGAGCCACGCCTGTAATCTATCCGGGCCGGGGTATGGTTCTCACCTTGCCGTCCAGGGCCCTGCCGGGGAAAACTTTTCTCGACCACTGATTGGAAACGGAGGCTGGCATGCTGGTCAAAGACTGGATGACTAAAGACCCCATCACCATCACCGACGAAACTTCTATGATGAAGGCCATTCACCTGATGAAGCAGAACCGGTTCCGTCGCTTACCGGTGCTGCATAAGGGGAAACTGGTGGGTATCGTTTCCGACCGGGACCTGAAGGAGGCCTCCCCTTCCAAAGCCACCACCCTGGACGTTCACGAACTATATTATCTGTTGGCTGAACTACACGTGATGGGTATCATGACCCGGGACCCCCTCACCGTCTCCCCGGACGACACGGTAGAGCACGCCGCCCAGCTCATGTTGGAAAACACCATCTCGGGGCTGCCGGTGGCAACCGACACAGGGGATTTGGTGGGCATCCTCACCCAGTCCGACGTCTTCCGGGCCTTCATGGACATCACCGGCATTTTGCAGGGGGGCGTGCAGTTCGCTTTGCGCCTGGAAGACCGTCCGGGCCTGATCAAAGAAGTAGTGGACAAGCTCCGGGCCAAAGGGGCCCGCTTCTTGAGCCTGCTCACCTCCACCACCTCCTCCCAGGAAGGCTACCGGGACGTCTACATCCGGATCAAGAACCTCTCCCCCGAGGCCACGGAGGCCGCCAAACAAGAGCTGGGGGGGGACTATGAAATCATGTACGTCATTCGCGAGGGGGACTGACCGGAGGCGGCCGGGAACCTCAGCTCGCTTCTCCAGCCTTCGGATTCCTGGACATGGCTAGCACCTTTACACCTGCCCCACCCCCTGAGAGCCTGCTGGCCTTTGGTTCCATCCGCTTTCTGCCGGGGAAAAACGGCGGACGCTATCCCTACTGCCACTCCCTGGTCCTCGAGGGCGAGGAAACCTGGGTGGTGGACCCGGCCTCGGACAAGCAATTCCTGGAGCGCCTGGCCCGCACCCGGCGGGTGAACCGGGTCTTCCTCAGCCACTTCCACGAAGACCACCTGAAGTACGCCTACCTGTTCCCCGAGGCCGCGTTTCACGTGCCCGTTCAGGAGGTGGAGGCCTTCACCTCGCTGGAAGGCATTTTCGCCATGGCGGGGGTGGATGATCCCCTATTTCAGGAATACCTGCGGGAGACCCTGACCAGAGAATTCAACTTCCGGCCCTTCTCCCAGGTTGTGCCGTTTCACCCTGGGGACCGTTTTACCACAGGGGATACTGTCCTCGAAGTGATGGCAGCCCCGGGACACACCCCGGGGCACAGTTGTTTCGCCTTTCCGGAGCAGGACCTCATCTTTCTGGCCGACGTGGACCTTACCCCCTTCGGTCCCTGGTACGCGGACAGAACCTCGGACCTGGAGGTCTACATTGATACTCTGGTAGCGTTAAAGGAAAGTCGGGCTCGGACGTATCTCACCGCCCACGAACAGGGGGTCTTCACTTCTGATGAGGCCCAGGCCGGGTTTGACTATTTTTTGCGGGTCATAGCGGCGCGGGACGAACAACTCCTGGACCTGCTCACCAAGCCCCGCAGCCTGGAGGAGCTGGTGGAGCGCCGCCCCATCTATCGGCGGCCCCGGGAACCGGCCTTCGTCTATGACCATATGGAGGCCCAGATGCTGAAAAAGCACCTTAAGCGACTGCGGCACCGAGGCCGGGTGAGGTTCACCCCGGCGGGATATCAGGCGTGTTTCTGATTGCCTTGAAATGCTGCCCTGAAACGTTTTCGGGTGCACCGGCGAGACGCCTGTGCCCCCGGCCTGGCCCTAAATAATGTACGAATTCCAGGAATCATAAGCCATCGATCCAAATGAGTTTTCAGGCAAATTCCCCTCTCCCTCGATGGGGGGGGAGGGTCAGGGTGAGGGGGGAAATATTTTTTAAGATTAAAATTTCCCGCCAGAACATGAAAGACTCTTATGACTGACATCCTCCACCACGATGCCGAGCGCCATCTGAGCATTCAGGCCAGCGAAGAGTACACCCCCGAGATAGTCTCGTTTTTAGAGGAGACGGTGTGGGGCACCAAGGGCGTACTCTATACCAAACACAACCTGGCCGCCCACCTCGAGGGCCTGCCTGACCCCCGGTATTTCAGCCTCACCGCAGACGACCGCCTGACCGCGGTGGGCCTCTGCCTGAAAAAGACCATCCGGGTGGGCCAGCGCCAATATCAGGCGATTTACCCTGCGGCCCTGGCCGTGGACCCGGCCCGGAGAAGCCAGGGCTACGGGCGGCTCATGCTGGAGTCAGCCCGGCCTTATGTATTGGAAAAGCTGGGTCCCCGGGGCGTCATATACGGCTTCGTGGAGGCCGGCAACACTCGCTCTCTCAGCCTTTTCAGCCCGGTCTCCACGCATACCCTGGGGCTTTTTCACACCCAATTCTTCTGCCGCTTCTTTCCCAGGGATGACCGGCGCGTGGAACCGGCCCGGGACGCGGAGCGGGAGGGTCTCCTG
This sequence comes from uncultured Syntrophobacterales bacterium, assembly GCA_965602785.1. Lineage (GTDB taxonomy): Bacteria > Desulfobacterota > Desulfobaccia > Desulfobaccales > 0-14-0-80-60-11 > JBGSLA01. The sequence goes on along the minus strand of CBFDAH010000021.1, from coordinate 15,433 downwards.
GCAGGGCTGTACGACCTTTACGCCGATCAGGCGCTCCTGGATTTTGCGGATTCCTTTCGTCAGGATCAGTACTTTGTCCTGAGGGAGGGAGGCGAGGTAGTGGCGGGGGTGCAGGCCGAGGCCTGGGAGTGGGAGATTTTAAGCCTGCCGGGACCCTGGGGGGTGCTGCTGGTGAGGGTGCTGCCTCGAATCCCTTATCTTAAACGCTGGTTCAACGCCAAACAGTGGCGCTTCCTGAAACTCGGCAACCTGTATGTCCGGCCAGGGCGGGAGGCCGAGGTCTTCACCCTGTTGGAGGCCCTCCTGGCCCGGCGCCAGGTCCATTTCGCCATGGCCTATTTCGACCGGCGCAGCCCTTTCTATCAACGTCTGGTGGGGGCGGGGGACTTCGGAATTCTCAGCCGGAGTTTGGTATTTTCGGCCCATGTCATGGCAGAGTGCGTGGGCCTGAGCGATGACGAGATCGCCGACCTCACTCACCGGCCCCTCTTCATCTCGCCCCTGGACGCCTTCTAAAACCGTTTGCGGCTTTCGGTTCAAAGTAAGGATTGGTGGGGGGAGGCAAGCTTTAAAACAGGTACTCCTCGACATGAAAAAGGCGGAGCCGCAAGCTCCGCCTCTTCTCTCAATAGGGAAGGGCTATCTCTCCTAAGACTAGCCTGGACCCCGGTTCTGACCGCCCCCCCTACCCCATACAGTCCACTAATTTCTGGCCATAGGCAGAGCAAGCAATCTCCTGGGTGCCCGGGAGCAGGCGGGCCAGGTCGTAGGTGGCGAAGCCCTCGGCCAATACCCGGGGCAGGCCCTGGTGAATGAGGTCGGCAGCCTCCTTCCATCCCAAAAATTCCAGGAGCATGGCCCCGGAGAGAATGAGGGAACTCGGATTCACCCGGTCCATACCGGCGTATTTGGGGGCGCTGCCGTGGGTGGCCTCGAAGATGGCGCAGGCGTCCCCGATGTTGGCCCCCGGAGCCATCCCCAGGCCCCCCACCTGGGCCGCCAGGGCGTCCGAAATGTAGTCCCCGTTGAGGTTCGGAGTGGCGATGATCTGGTACTCCGCCGGCCTCAGCAGCACTTGCTGGAAGAGGTTGTCGGCCAGGCGGTCCTTGATCACCACCTTGCCTGAGGGCGCCTTCCAGTTGTAGCGGCTTTCCAGCTCGGCCTCGGAAATAACCTTGTCTTCGAACTCCTCCAGGGCCACCTCATAGCCCCAGTTCTGGAAGGCTCCCTCGGTATATTTCATGATATTGCCCTTGTGCATCAGGGTGACGCTGTCGTAGCCCTGCTCCAGGGCATACTTCATGGCCATGCGGATGAGGCGCTTGGTGCAGCGGGCCGTCATGGGCTTGATGCCGATGGCCGCGGCGGGTTCGATGTGGCAGCCCAGTTCATGGTTTAAAAACTCGATGAGACGGCGGACCTCCGAGCTGAAGGCCGGCCATTCTATACCGGCATAGACGTCCTCGGTGTTTTCCCGGAAGACCACCATGTTAATCTTTTCCGGCTCCTTGAGAGGACTCGGCACCCCCGGATAATAGCGCACCGGCCGGATGCAGGCGTAAAGGTCCAGCACCTGGCGCAGGGTGACATTGAGGGAGCGGAAGCCGCCGCCGATGGGGGTGGTGAGGGGGCCCTTCAGGGCCACCCGGTATTCCCGGAGGGCCGCCAGGCTCTCTTCGGGAAGGTAGTTCTCCGTTTCTTTGAAGGCCTTTTCCCCGGCCAGGATTTCCTGCCAGGCAATCCGGCGCTTGCCGCCGTAGGCCTTGGCCACGGCCGCGTCCAGCACCGGTTGGGTGGCCCGCCAGATGTCCGGGCCGGTGCCGTCTCCCTCGATAAAAAGCACCACTGGGGTGTCAGGGACGGTGAGCGCCCCGGTGGGGCCTTGAGTAATTTTTTCGCCATCAATGCTCATCGTGGGTTCCACTTCTCCTTATAAAATTGACGCCAGCTTCCAAAGCTGCCAGGGGCCGTCTTCACCGTAAAGTTTTATTGTATCAACTTCTGCCCCCAGACCAAGATTTTTGTATCACAAAGCATCGGTTATTTCTGCCGTAGCCTGGGGATTTAAGGGATTGAGCCGGGCGGCCAGGGAAAACAGATAAGGATACTGCCGCTTAAGGTAGTCCATGTAGGCCAGCCATTCCTCCAACAGCAACTCATAGGCCCTCTGGATGTCGCCGCCGAGATGCTTATAATCCGAGCGCGACAGGTTGGCCACGTCCGTGCGGTGGGTCAGTTCTTCACCCAGATGAAATACCCCCCACAACAGGTCGGTAAAAGTTTCATGTTCCAGGAGATTAGGATTTTCCAGCAGTCTCAGTAAAAAGCCTCGTTTGTCCATCAGCAATTGCCTGAGGCCCGCCAGGTCGCCCTGTTTAGCCTCGATGGCCATCTGGTGAGATCTGAGAGATTTCTCTAACTCAGCATAATCCTTGGTGGACCACTCCTGGATTTGGCCGAGCTCCCGGCCGAGCTCCTCCACGTGTTGATCGAAGGAGACAAAGGACTTCAGGAGAGCCAGGCCCACTTCACTGAAAAAAGCCCCGATGATCATGTTCAATTTATTCAACTTGGCCGTTTTAGCCCGCTTGGCCAGGAGCTGGTTGATGACGATGGTGACGAAGATCACCGAGATGGGGAGAAAGGCCAGTTGCCCCACCATCAGGCGCATCATGTAGTGGAAATCCCGAAAGATGAAGTAGTTGATGATATAGAGCACCACCGAGATGGCCACCAGGCTGATGGCCAGTTGATACCGCCAATCCAGACGTTTCATGCAATCGCACCCCCTTGAGGTGGATATGGTGTTTGGGGTTATTTAATCATAGGAAAAGGTGGTGGACAAGAAAGACCACAGGGCCAAGAGGATGAGCCCGGCCGCGGCCACCGCCAGGAGGGCGGCCAGGGGATAGGCCGGATATTTCCCGGGAGAGTGCGCCCTGAGCCGCTGCCACTGCCGCCTGAGCGAGCCCCGGAACTCCTCGGTGCACAGGAGTAGGAGGATAAGAAATCCGGCGGCGGAGAGGAGTATCTTCAGCATGGCCTGCCAGGGGCGTTTCGGTCAGGGCGCCGCGGCCGGGAGATGGGGTTTGTTTCCGGGGTCGCCGCCGCGCCGGGCGGGGGCTTTCCCCGGCGCGGGGGAAAATTGTCACCCGCGGCGGGGGAGCCTTTCTGGATTTCGGCGACAGGCTGGCAGTGAGCGCCTCATACAAAGTTGCGTTTAAACAGGTAGTTTAAGAAAGTGCCCGAGTCAAATCTTCTTATGGTTGGTGGCACAGGCGTCTCGCCTGTGCAAGCGCAGGCTAAAGCCTGCGGCTACATTTTAACTCCTGAAGCTGGTCTGATTATACAAAATCCCTGTCGACACTCCTGGGGCCAGGGTGGGGTAAAATATCCCACCCCTCTTCTCAATGGGGGACCGGGTGAGGGATTTTCCAATATTTCCCCCCCTTTCTAAAGGGGGGTCAGCGGCGGGATTTGCCAGTATTTTCCCCCCCTTTTCTAAAGGGGGGTTAGGGGGGATTAGGAAAAGGTCCTTCCGGCAGCCGGCTCGACCCGAGCATGTGTGCAAAAATCTCTAATGGCAAGGAGCCTCGCCTTACCCCTTAGCCCTCCCGGCGCCATTCCTCCAGGGCCTGCCGCACCATGGGGGCGTGGGGGGATTCGATCTCCTCGAAGATGGCCAGGGCCGCCTCGGCGTTCTTTATGGCCGTGGCCGTGTCGCCCAACTCTCTCAGGTCCAGGGCCATATTGAAGAGGGCAGTCCCCTCTCCCTGGCGGTCACCGATCTCCCGGGTAATCTCCAACTGCTGCTTATAGCAGTCGATTGCCCTTTGGATCTCACCCAGGTCGGCGTAGGCAGTGCCCAGGTTGCCCAGGGCGTTCCCCTCCCCCCGACGATCGCCAATCTCTCTGGCGATAACCAGACGTTGCTCATAGAACTCGATGGCCCGGCGGGGCTCTCCCAGGTCACCGTAGGCGTTGCCCAGGTTGCCCAGGATGCTCCCCTCCCCCCGGCGGTCGCCAATCTCCCTTAATATGGCCAGGGCTTTTTCAAAGTACTCGATGGCCCGGCGGGGTTCGCCCAGATCGGCGTAGGCCAAGCCCAGGTTGCCCAGGTGCCTGCCCTCAGCGGCCCTGTCTTTCAGACGCCGGGCCGCGGCCAGGGCCGCGGTGAGCCAGGCGATCCGCTCCCGGGGGTGCAGGCGCAGGTCGAGGATATGCGGCCCGGCGTCGGGAAAGTCACTGCACAGCCTGGCCGCCTCTTCTCTCTCCCCGGAGTGCGCCATCGCCCAAGCCTGCCCGGCCCGGATGTTGTCCCACTCGGCGTCAAAGAGGTCCAGCCCCACCTGGATGGCCTCGCCGCCCTCCAGGTAAAGGTCATCTACGCCGGCCAGAACCCTAGCATAATGGGCCGCATGGCGCAAGGCTGCCTGGGCCAGCCGCTCCTGCTCCGCTTCCCGGTCCGGCTCGGCCTCGCCGTACTCGAAGGCGTTCTCGGCCACCAGGCGCATGAGGTCGTGGAGACGGTAGCGGGCCTTATCCGCGTCGTAAAGAATGAGGCTCCGGGTGAACAACTCGCTTAAATCCTTTAGGGCCTTCCCTTCCTCCACTTCCCACACTGCTGCGGCCGCGGCCCGGTCAAAACTGGCGGGGAAAACGGTGAGCATCTGCCAGCGAGCTGCCAACTCGCGCTTGTCTCTCACCAGTTGTGCCGCGCTCAGCCCCAGAGTAGCCTCCACTTCAATGTCTTCGTGCTTTAGCTGCCCCAGCCTTTCCTTCTCATGAGCCAGGTCCTTTACATACTTCGCTACCGGCCAGTCTGGATGCCCCGCCAATAAGCTCCCCGCGGCCCGCAGGGCCAGAGGCAGGTATCCGCACCTCCCGGCGACATCCTGCAACTCTTCTGAACTGGCCCGCCCCGGCCCCAGGATGGTTTCCAGGAGTTCCACGGCCTGGGCCTCCGGCAGAACGTCCAGGTTGAGGGGCTGAACTCCCGGCAAGACAATATTACGCCTTGAGGTGACCATAACTCCGCAGGGGGCCGGCGGCAATAGCGACCTGACCTGGGCCACGTCGGCGGCGTTGTCCAATAGGAGAAAAGCCCGCTTCCCAGCTAGCACGCTCCTATACAGGTCCTTTATGTCCCCGGGGTCCTCCGGCAGATGCGCCTCGGGGTGAAAGGCTTTGACGACGTTTTCCATGGCCGCGGCCGGGCTCAAAGGGCTGTCCGCGGTGCCCATCAGATCCACCACGATCTGGGCCTCTGGGTAGTCCGGGGCCAGCTTATGGGCCACGTGCACCGCCAGGGCGGTCTTGCCCACGCCTCCCAGGCCCCCCAGGGCCGAGATGGCCGCTTGGCCTTCCCCTCCCCGGAGCACCGCCACCAGCTCATCAATCTCCTTCTCCCGCCCGGTGAAATCCGGCAGGTCAGCGGGGAGTTGATGCAGCCTGCTCGGTATTGATTCTGCCTTAACCTCGGGGTGAACCGTTATAGAGTAGATATCTCGTCCCGCAGCCAAACTTTTCTCTCCAGAGGCCTGGACATGGCTCTCCAACCGCTCATCCTTTATTGGGGCGGGCGTCCCCTTTTGTTCGGATGAACCCATTCCAAGAATTTTTTTGAGAAAATCCAAGAAAGACACGGCTTATTTCATCTTTATCTCGATAATATCTCTACCGGCTGCTTTGCTTTTGTGGCCTGATGCAATTACAATAACCCCGGCCTGGGCTCCAGCCTTGACCAGGTCAGCAATTTCCTGGGCCAGGGAGGCATCCTCAGCCAGCAATTTTTTCACCTGGAGCCGCAGGGCCGCCTGAGCATCCTCATCTTCCGGGTTGCTGGCCACGTCTTGCATCGCCTCCTGGGCCGCGGGCTTATCCTCCACCTTGGGCCAGAGTTTGCCCCACAGGGCTTGGGCCTTGTCCCAGGCCGCGGCGCCGAATTTCTTGCCTGCCTCTGTCGCCGCTCCCTCCCCCGCCTTGGTTAAGTAAGGCAAAATAGGGGCGAGAAAAGCGACAACCGTACCCACCAGGATGGACGGGTCCATGGCGCCCACCTCCTGAGGCCAGGATAGCACAGGTCAGGGGTAGGGTTGAAGCAATTTCACGGGGTCACAGAACCCCCTCACCCGACCCTCTCCCCCAGGGGGGAGAGGGGGATTAAAGGAGAAAATCGGAAAGAAAAAAGGTGATTCTGGGAGATTCTTTTTACCGAAAACCGAAAACAGGAAACAGAAAACCAAGAAGTATTAAGAATCAGGCCCGGCCGCCCACCTGTTGCCCCAGGAGGCTGGGTGGGAAATGAGGATAGCCAGGCCCACCGCGGACCCGTTCACCTGGCGGGTGGGGTAAGTGTGCCCCCAGGGGGAGTAAGTGATTTTAAGGGACAGGTAATTAGTTGCATAAATCAGCATAGGTAATTGCGAGTCTTTTTAAAGAACAGGAACCCATAAAGTCCCCCTTTGGAAAAGGGGTATTTAGGGGGATTTTCAAGAGCATAGAGAAATCCCCCCTAACCCCCCTTTAAAAAAGGGGGGAAAAAAACGACTTTAAAAATTCGCCAATTTTGGCAATTAAGTACTAGATTATGGCCACCGGACCGAGCCTTTTAGGCGCAACACCTGTGGTTATGGTTCCAGGTGCTGGAAAAGATCAGCCGCTGGGGCCCGGAGTTGCTCCGGCGTGGGCATATCGCCCCGGCGCATAAGCTCAGCGATGTAAGCCATGCCGTGGTCGTATTCCATGCCGGCCGCGGCCAGCACCTGATTCTGTTTCACATAGAAGGCTATGAATTTCCTGGCGTTTACGTCTCCATGCCAGATAATCTCATCCCACTCTTGCACATGCCCCACATAAAAGAGGTATGGTTCGAAATGCTCGGTCCAAAAATAGGGGACGCCGGTGAATTCCACCTTCTGACCCGCCATGTTTTGGGCCGCCACAAAACCCTGCAGGGCGGCCACCTGCCAGTGCTCGATCCTGACCAGATCCCCGGTCCGCCAATCCGGAAACCGGGCCATATCGCCTGCCGCATACAAGCCATGGCCCAGGGAAAGATGGGCATCCACGGTGACGCTGCCATCGGCATTGAGGGGCACGCCTTGGAGAAACCTGGTGGCCGGCTCGACGCCGATACCCGCCACCACCAGATCTGCCGGGATTTTTTCGCCATCGCTCAAAACCACGGCTTGAACCCGGCCATCCCCCTCCAGACGAGCCACCCTTTTCCCCATGCGAAAGCTGACCCCGTTTTCCTCATGGAGTTTTTGCAGCATGGCGCCGATTTCTTTTCCCAATTGCCGTTCAAAGGGGATGGAACCCGGGCCGATGACGGTAACCTCAAGGCCCTTTTTTCTCAGGCTGGCCGCGGTTTCCATGCCGATGAAACTTGCTCCCACGACGGCTAACCGAGAGGCTTTGGCGGCGGCTTGGGCCAGGTGATCAGCGTCAGCCAGGCTCCTCAGGGGAATCACGTTGTCCAGGTGAGCGCCGGGCACTTCCAGCTTCCGGGGGACGCCGCCGGTGGCCAACAGCAAGGCGTCAAAAGAGAGGGACTCGCCGTCGGCAAAGGAAAGGGATTTGGCGGGGGCGTCGACCTGGCTCACTTCCCGTCCCAGCCACACGTCTATATCGGCGTGGCGATAAAATGTTTCCGGCCTGAGGAACAACGAATCTCTGTCGGCATCGCCACTCAAGTAGCCCTTACTCAAGGTGGGACGATCATAAGGCAAATCCTGCTCCTTGGTGATCATCACCAGGCGCCCCTGATAGCCCACCGTCCGAAGCTTTTCAGCCGCGGCATGGCCCGCGGCGCCTGCTCCCAGAATAACAAAGGTGCGGGAATCTTTTTGGGAATTGTACCTGGACATGGGAGGGGTGCGCTGCCCCATGGCTCCGGCCGGGATGACCACGATGACGTTTTCCCCCTCCATTTTGGTTTCGAACCTGGTCAAGGCGTCCAACGACGGGGGGTCCACCAGATCTCCCGTACTGATATGAAAGCGGGCCTGATGCCAGGGACAGGTGACATGCTCCCCGACCCGCACCCCTTCGGCCAGCGGGCCGCCATAGTGGGGACACTCGCCGCCCACCGCATGGAATTTTCCCTGGAATTTTGTCAATAAAATCTTGAGGCCATCGACCTCGACCTCCTTCATGTCCCCTTCCTGGAGGTCATTGACTTTAGCCACTACCGCTTCCTTGGTCATAATGTTCTCCTTTCCCACCTGACAAAAATACTTGGGAACAAGGCAGAGATGAGGGGGGCTACAGTCTCGGATTTTAACGGTAAGTTAAGGAGATAACCGCTGGTTGGCAAGAGCGCGGGGTGGGGAAAGGGGCTGGCGCTTCTTATCCCCCTCCATCTTTTGATTTACCGCAGCCCGCCCGCCAGTTGGCCGCAAGCCGCGTCGATATCCTGGCCCCGGCCTTCCCGGATGAACACCGGAAAGTGGGCCTGGCGCACGATTTCCTGGAACTCCACGACCCGGGCGGGGTCGGGGGCGGCAAACGGCAGGTCAGGGTGGGTATTAAAGGGAATGAGGTTGACCTTGGCCCGTAAGCCCTTGAGGAGCCGGGCCAACTCCCGGGCCATGGATAGGTCGTCATTGACCCCCGCCAGGAGCACGTAGGCGAAGGTGATGCGCCGGTGGCGGGGCAGGGGAAAAGCTCGGCAGGCCGCCAGGAGCTCTTTCAGGGGGTAGCTCCGGTTGATGGGCATGAGGCTCGTCCGGATGGCATCGTCCACGGCGTTCAAGGACACCGTGAGGTTGACCCGGACATCCTCTCCCAGACGAGGGATAAGGGGGGCCAGGCCGGCGGTGGAGACGGTGACCCGCCGGGTGGAGAAGTTGAGCCCCCAGGGGGCCTGGATGAGGCGGACGGCCCGGACCAGAGTGTCGAAGTTGGCCAAGGGCTCCCCCATGCCCATAAACACCAGGTTGGTGAGGGGTTTTGTACTGGGGGCAAAGGGGCGCGCCAGGAGCACCTGGTTGACCATCTCGGCGGTGCTCAACTGGCGTGTCAGGCCCTCCCGGGCGGTGAGGCAGAAGCGGCAGCCCAGGGCGCAGCCCACCTGGGTGGAGAGGCACAGGGTGGAGTGGTCCTCTTCGGGAATGAGAACGGATTCGATGCCGGCGCCGTCTTCCAGGAGCCAGCGAAACTTCTGGGTGCCGTCGTTGGATGCCTGGTGGGTCGCCAGGGCCAGACGGCTGAGTCGGGCCCGGGAGCCCAGCTCCTCCCGGAAGGCCCGGCTGACGTCGGTCATTTCCCCGAAGTCCTGAATGCCCTTATACACCCACTTGAGGATCTGTCGGGCCCGGAAGCGGGGCTGACCCCAGGCGGTGACGAACTCTTCCAGCTCTGGCAAGGTAAGGTCTTTGAGGTCAACGGGTGTGGTCATGGAGGGGAAAGGCCGGGCCGGCGCTGAAGGTTATGGCCAAAGGGGCCGGCCAAGGCCCCGCGGCCGCCTTCACCGGGTTGCTGCCAGGCATGGGATTTCTGAGTTGATGGAAACCGGGTGGGTAGCCTCTTTTCCCGGCCCAAGTAACCCGGGGCTACCTCAGGGACACGCCATCGGTGCGAGACGGCGCGTTCCCGACTCATTATGGTTTGGTGAATAAAAATTTTTCTTCCGAACTCCGGGTCATGCTCCCTTGGCCCTTTCCAACTCCTCCATGTGGGACTTGCACTCGATGCACATGGTGGTCACCGGCCGGGCTTTCAGGCGCTTTTCGGAGATGTTGCCGCCGCAGATTTCGCAGGTACCGTAGGTTCCGGCGTCGATGCGGTCCAGAGCTTCCCTGATTTTGATGATGAGCCTGCGCTCCCGGTCCCGGATGCGCAGGGTGAAGTTACGGTCGGTTTCCAGGGAGGCCCGGTCAGTAGGGTCCGGAAAGGCGGAGGCCCCTGACCCGGTCATGACGTTGCGGGTCTTATCGGCCTCGCCCAGGAGCTCCGCGACGCGCTCCTGCAACATAGTTCGGAAGTAGTCAAGACGTTTGGCGTTCATTATCGGCTCTCTTGGGCAAGGTCAGGAGTGGCGGGGCCCTCATAGTCACCGCTGGCGCCACCGCTTTTTTCCTCGAGGACCAGGTCCTGGATGACCATACCCCGGTCCACCGCCTTGCACATGTCATATATGGTCAGGGCCGCCACACCGGCGGCCACCAGGGCTTCCATTTCTACCCCGGTACGGGCCTGGGTGCGCACCTGGGCCCGCACCGCCACCGCCTGGGCCTCGGGGTCCGGGGTGAAATCGATGTCCACGCCGGTGAGGGGTAGGGTGTGGCACAGGGGGATGAGCTGGGCAGTGTTCTTGGCCGCCATGATACCGGCCAGACGCGCCGCGGCCCAGACGTCCCCTTTGGGGAGGTCGGCGGCCACGAGGCGGGGAAACACCTTGGGACCCACCAGGATACGGCACGCCGCAGTGGCCTGGCGTAGGGTCACAGGCTTGTCCCCCACCTCCACCATGCGTAGCCGTCCGGTTTTGTCCAGATGGGTAAAATCACTCATGAGCCGCCCGGTTCATCTGATTTGTTCCCTGACGAGCCAGCTCGTCCAGGATGCTCCGCTGGGTCATAGTATGGTGCTTGGGAGTGCTCACCACCACCTCGACAATCTGGTCCCCCGCAGGCCGAAGGGGCCCACCGGGAACGCCAGCCCCCGGAAAGCGGAAAATACCACCGCTCTGGGTGCCCCGGGGCAGGTTCAGGAAGGCATGGCTCCGCAGGGTGGGCACTCGAACCTCCCCTCCCAAAGCCGCCTGGGCAAAAGAAACCTCGAACTGGCAGTAGATATCCCGTCCCTTCCGGGTGAAAAACTCGTGGGGCGCAACGGAGATGACTACTTCCAGGTTGCCGTGGGTCCCGTCCGGAAACCCCTTGCCGCCCTGGCCCGCGATCCGGAGACGAGCGCCGTCTTCGGTGCCGGGCGGGATGTCGAGGCGGTACTGACGGAACTGCTGGTGGTGGCCGTTGCCATCACAGAAAAGACAAGGTTGCTCGAGGAGCACGCCCTTGCCCAGGCAGGTTCGACAGGCCGGGCCACTGCGAAAAAGACCCGGCCCCCGGATGGGTCGGCCCTGCCCCCGGCACTCCGGACAGGTCCGGGGCCGGTCGGTGGGTACCTTGCCGCTGCTGTTACAGCCGGAGCAGGAAGCCAGGTGGGGCACCATGATGCTGGTGTTAAGCCCCAGAAGGGCATCCACAAAAGCAATCCTGAGGTCGTAACGAAAATCGGGCCCGCCGGACTGGAAGAAGGACTCCTCTCGGGTGTCGATGCCGAAGAACTCCTCGAAAAACTCGTGCTTGTCTGTCCGGCGGCTACGGTAGTAGCGCTTTTCTCTCCGGGGAGTCCGGACCAGGTGGGTCCGCGCAATCTCGTAGGCCTCCACCAGCCGGCGAAACTTGTCAACAGCCTTGGGGTTTCCGGGATTGCGGTCCGGATGGTAACGCCAAACCAGGGCCCGGAAACGGCGTCGGACTTCCTCCAACCCCGCTTTGGAGGTTACCCCGAGAATGCGATAGGACTCCCGCCTAGTCATAAGTTACAACTCAGAGGGCGCCTGCCAGCGGCGCGCCAACTCCTCAGCTTGCTCCCAGTCTCCGGCCTGCTCCAAGGCCCGCCGGGCAAAATGAACTTTATCCAACTTCAGGGCCTGCTCCGCCACCTGGCGCCAGACTTCGGGGGGGTGCGGCCCCAGCCGACCCATGATAAAGGCGTCGCCGGTCTCCAGGGCCTGGGCCTTGAGTTCATCCAGGCCCTCCTGGCAGTTCCCCAGGGAAAAAAACTCCAGGGCGTCCTCCCAGAAACCCAGGGCCAAGAACTTCTCCCCGTACTCCCGGCAAACTTCCGGGTTTACTGTCTTGTCGTTCAAAAGACCCCGTTTCTTAAGGCAATCCGGCAGTCCCCTCGGCAAAACTTTTGAAGATTGTCCAAACATAAGCGTATCATCACACCTCAAAATATTTTTATAAAATATCCAGGCCAAACTGTAAACCCGAAATTGACATGTCGGTGACCAATTGCCTGCTTAATTGCTTTCAAGAAGGGAGAAATTGCTCTGGTCATGAGCCAGCCGCCGTCCCGGGTCATCGTCTGGATGGTTTCATGTCCATGAAAAAACTGAGACTTTTGCTTCATCGCCTGTCCGGCTCTTTCCTTGGGGGGATTTTTCTCCTGAAACAAAGCATCGGATGGGGCCCAGGCGCGGGACTGGGGCGATCATGTCAGGGAACGATTACCGAAGCGTGAGCCGGGAATTAGCGGGGGACAAAAATTGACTTTACTTCTGGCCGCCAGGTAAGGTAACATAAAAAGTTAATAAATTTGTTGAATGATTTCAGGTGGTTCGAGTTATGGTGGTCACATGTCCGGAATGCGGCACCAGGTTCAGTCTGGAAGAAAACCGCATTTCCGGAGCCGCCGCTCGGCTCCGTTGTTCCCGTTGCCAGCACGTCTTCCGGATAACCCGTGAGGGGGAGGTGGTGGGACCGGATTGGCAGCCTCCGGTGGCAGAGCAGCCTGAGAGCCCTCCGGATCAGGAGACCCCGGAGGAGGCTCCGGCCCCCCCCGCCCCGGAGCCTGAGGGGCCCGAAGCAGCTCCTGAGGCGGCAGAACCCGCCCGGCCCGAAGCAGTCCCCGAAGAAGAGTTGCCCCCGCCAGAAGCGGAGCCCCAGCCCCCCGAAGCCCCGGTTCCATCTGAAGAACCGGTTCCGGCTGAATTTGCGGTGCGCCGCAAGACCCGGTGGCTCGGATGGGCGCTGCTGGCCTTCCTCCTGGTGGCCGGGATTGTGGGGGGCATGGTGTGGCGGTATTCCCAGGGAAGACCGGTGCCGTCCCCCTTGCAGCCCTTGGCGGACATGATCCAGCATCTCAAAGGGCCGGGTAAGCCTTCGGAGCCGCCGGCCCCGGCTCCCCCGGCAAAGGAAGCCAAAGTTCCGGCCCCACCCCCCCAAGTGGTGAAGCCGCCTCCGCCCCCCGCCCCCAGCCCGGGCCTGGAAAATCTGCCGGTGGATTGGGCCGAGGCTCGCTATCAAGGGCTGGTGAATGCCAAGGGCGGACAACTCCTGGTCATCCAGGGAGAGGTGGCCAACAAAGGGAAATCCCCCCGGGGGCCCATCCGCCTCAAAGCCACCCTCACGGACGCCCAGCACCGGCCCATGCAGGAAGAAAAGGTCTATAGCGGCACTACCTTCACCGACAAGGAGCTGAAGACTCTTAAACCGGAAGAGATAAAGGGCTGGCTGACCCAACCCGGGGGCCGCTCCCAGGTCAAGATCATCAAGCCGGGGGAGAAACAGCCCTTCACCGTGGTGTTCTTCGGGGTACCCGATAACCTGGCCGAGGCCCACTCCGGCTTTCAATTGGTGGTGGTGGAGGGGCCGGTAGCGACTAGTTCCCCATGATCAAACGACTACAGGATTTCTGGGAATGGCTCCGGCGGGACCGGGGCCAGCTCAAGGCCACCGTTCGGGTGGAGTTTTACCTGAACAAGGGAGTCACCCCCACGGTGACCTGGAACGACAGCGACGACCCGGGCCATGATACCGTCACCTTGACCCTCTTTTTATACGCCCGGATTCTTTACGAATTGGCCGAGATCAATGAAACTCGCACGGCCAAGGAGCTCATGGGTTTTATCTCCCAGGTGGTGGACAAGGTGCTGATGGATGAGGGACCGCCTAACCGCCCCCGCCTGCCCCTGGGGGGGCTGCACCTGGAGGAAGAGCCCCCGGTGGAGCCGGTCAGCCGCGCCTACCAGGCGGACTTCTACCAGCTCCAGGACGGTCAATACCGCATGGATTTCAAAGGCAGCCTGGGCAAGGAGGGGGTGTATCTGCCCGCCGCCTATGTGGTGTTCCTCCAGGACTGCATCAACCGGTTGGAGGATGAGGCCCTCCGGCGCCTGGCCGAGGGGCACCGGCGGCTGCACGCCTACTATAAATTCCGGCGGGACTTCTGGGACAGCTCGGCCTTGACCACCGGGCCGGTCTTCGCCCTGGGCGAGGAGGCGCTACGGCCTGAAGAAGCGGAGATGGCAGGGTAGGCTCTATGGGGGAGGAGGCCAGGGGGCGCGGCCCCCTCCCTCCTCCAAACCCTTACCCATAAAAGAAAGGGGCGACCTCAGCGTCGCCCCTTTGGGTTTTATATCCAGAAAAGCATCAGGATTTATACCAAGTTGCCCTCAAAAAGGTAAGTTCATCAAGAGAAATGTAGGGGCGCAATTTATGGCACCCTTTTAGGGCGTGATAAATCACGCCCCTACAGATAAATACCTTAATATGAACACAGCTTGGTCTTAGTCGGGCTTGCAGTATAAAAAGGAGATGCAATCAAATGAGTATTCTCTGTAGCCGCAGGCTTTAGCTTGCGCCTGCACAGGCGAGACGCCTGTGCCACCAACCATAAGAAGATTTGACTCCGGCATTTTCTTCAGTTACTTGTTTGAGCGCAACCTTGTATTACTGGATTTCGGTGGCCTCGGCCTCCAGGTCTTGGTGCGTAAGACGCACCCTACATAAATTGATAAAGGCAAAGGGCGATGATACCATCGCCCTTTTTCTTTTCTCCTGGCAAGCACGGAACAGGTCTGAGATGGGGAAAAAACCTTTTGCCACTGTTGGTTAGAGACCCGTTATTGACCGCCACCCCCCTCAGGCCGAGATGCGCTGGAGAAGGCTCTCCTTGATACGGTCAAACTCCTCGGCGGTGATGATCCCTTCATCCTTAAGGCGTAAAAACTCGGCGAGCTCCTCCCGGAGGCGCTCCGGGGGCAGCGGCGGGGGAAGTTCGATGGCATCGGCCTCCAGAATCGGCCCCGTGAGGGCCAGGGGCGAGGGCCCGGCCTGGGGCAGGGCCTCGGGGTGCATGCCGGCCTGGCCGTGGTAGCGCACGGTGAACAGGCCTTTGAAGACGGAGACCTCCATGTTGCTGCCGGTGCGGGCCGCTTCCCGCATGAGGTCCTGGACCTCGTCCGATTGGGCCGCCAGCCGCTGCTTAAAACGGCTCCAGCCCCGATATACCCGCCAGATGGCGATGAGCAGCAGCACCGCGAAGCCGGCGAAGATATAGGCATTGAACCCGAGGATGCCGGTGAGCCACACCAGAGCCACGATGAGGACGAAGGGGATGGCGATGAGGAAGATGAGCAGGCTGTAGAAGCTTGCAATATTCCCCCAGGAGGCGTTGGTGGGGTCAGGCTCCATGGTTTTAAAACGGGCGAAGTATTTTTTCATCGCAGCAACCAACTGCCGGTTTTGTAGACTTATCTCGAGGGGAGGGCCGGGGGACTGCAAGCCCCCCGCCCCTCCCCTCGAGCATCCCTCCCAACCCCCCTGAAGGGGTTGGGGGTGGGGGTTTGGGGGAGGGGGCAGAGGCCCATGGGCCCTGGCCCCCTCCCCCAAACATACTAAATATAACCAAAAAC
>CBFDAH010000020.1:0-26116 GCA_965602785.1 uncultured Syntrophobacterales bacterium | reverse complement strand
GCTGCACCACCTGACCCTGAGGCCCCAGAATGCTTATGGTCACCGGCAGGCGCTTACCGGAGGCCTGGAGGGCCTGGCGCACCGCGTCAATAAGCCCCTGGCAGCAGGGTACTTCCATGTTGACAATGGTGACGCCCTGGATGTCGTTTTCCTGAAGAATGGCGGTGAGTTTAGCCACGTACTCGTCCAGCTCGTCAAATTTGGGGCAGCCGCACACCACCGCCTTGCCGGGGAGATATTTGGCGTGAAAATCCCCCGCGGCAAAGGGAGCGCAGTCCGCGGCCACCAGGAGTTCCGCGTCCTTGAAGAAGGGGGCCTTAGGGGCCACCAGGCGAAGCTTCACCGGCCAGTGGCTCAAGGCCGAGGCCCCGGCCTCCGGCGCCGCCGTCGGGGTAAACTGGCGCATGGCGCTCCCCGGACAGGCAAAAGCCTCGGTGGCAGTAGCGTCTAGAGGCGCATCCGCCGGAGCCTCGTGCCCGTGCTCCCCGGGCGCGCCGGGGGCCGGCCCCACAAACTCATCGGCCTCCCGCTCCTCAATGATCAGAGCCCCCACGGGGCACTCTCCCAGACAGGCGCCCAGGCCGTCGCAATACTTATCCGCCAGGATTTGGGCCTTGCCGTCTACGATAACGATGGCCCCCTCGGCGCAGGACGGTATGCACAGGCCGCAGCCGTCACACTTTTCCTCGTCTATCCTTACAATCTGCCTTTTTGCCATGAGCTCGTTTCCTGTTCTTGAATTGACTGGATGCGCTTCCCTGATCCCACCCGGAAGCGGAGCCCCGTTTCTCCCTCGGGCTTCATTATATAATAAGCACGGCACCGGGCCTTACCCTGATTTAAGTCAAGCCTTCTGAAAATAATGGCGGATTTTTCGGGACCACAGGCTGAACTCGAGTGCGCCGGACTCTAAAGGTCTAAAAGGAGGCATTGAGGGAGAAGAGCTAACCGGGGTTTTATTTTTCAAGGTTCTGCCTGAACTGTCGAAACTCTGTTTCTTTGCCTTCGTGCTGCGACCAGCGCGCCAATTCCCGCAAGTCGACTTCAGTCGCCTGAGCCACCAATATGGCCTGTTCCAAACATTGCCGATCTCCCCAATGATAATAACCGGCCAACCTGTCCTTCACACAATCGGTGGGAGAAAGCAGGCGCAACACTCCCGTGGCAAACTCGAGTTCGATAATTTCCTGCACCGGCTCATTTCCCACCGCAGGGGGACCGGCAGGAAATTCAATAATCAAGTTGGCCTCCTCATGTTTAAAGTACCGGTGCTCTTCAGAAAAACCGATCTTGCCCATAACATCCCTGATCTTCTTTCTCCTGGTGGTGTGATATTCAATGAAATCAAGATCTGAAGATACATAAAGGTCTTCGCTGAAAATCGTCACACAGCTCCCGCCCGACAGAACCACGTCGATGCCATGCCCTTGCAAGTGGCTGCAAATAAAGGCGGCCAACTCCCCCACCGTCATGTCTTTGATGGGCTTCACAAGACCTTCCCGCGTCTTCTGGGTCTGCGTCTATTCAATAACAGGGCTTCCTGTTCGGCCTCAGGATAAAAACGCAGGGCTTTTTCCAGGAGACTTTTCAGCTCTTTTAGAAAAGGATACCGCGGGTTGAAGGCATAGAGGCGCGTCCTCCCCTTGCTGCGGCTGGCCAGGACACCGCCTGCCTCCAGCTTTTCCAGTTGCTTTTGGATGGGGTAATAGCTGGTTTTATAGAACCTGGCGATTTCGCGCGGGTATCCCTCGCCTCGAGCGGAGAGGAAGATGAGCACCCGTTCACAGCTCAGGGAGCCAAATAATGGTTCGAGCATAATAATGGTCTATATTATATATCAAATGATACATTAATTAAATCATATGATATATTTTTTATATCAATCTTGCCACGAAAAATCCAGCCAAAAATTATTTTCTCCGAAGTAAACGCCGACCTTTTTAAGGGATTGCCTTGCCTGTCAGAACTTCGGCCAGATGGTAAAATTTTATGTTTAGGCCCCGGGCGGCGGCCACCCCCCTCAGGTGCAGAAAACAACTGGCATCCAGGGACACCAGCCCCGTGGCCCCGGTGGCAGCCACTGCTTCGAGGTAAGCCTCGCCGATGGCCTGGGCCAGCTCGGGCTGCTGGGCCTTGAAAACTCCGCCGAAGCCGCAGCAGGTGAAATAAGGTGAAACTGTGGTGACGGTGAGGCCCGCCACCTGGATCAGGAGCTTGGCCGCCCCCTCGAGGACGCCCAGTTCTCTGGCCTTACAGGAGCGGTGCAGGGCCAGGACCCCGTCGAACCGGGGCTTCCAGGGGAGGGGCCCCCGGTGGGCCAGCCACTCGCTTAATTCCAACACCCGGGAGGTGACAGCCTCTACTTCCCGCCGCGCCGCCGGACTGCCAGTCAATGGGGGATATTCCTGGCGCACCGTTAGGGTGCAGGAGGCACTGGGACAGACGATAACGCCGTCTCCCCCGAAGACCCGCAGGAAGTGCCCCGCCAGGCGTCGGGTGGTATCCGAGTCCCCTGCCGTCAGGGCGAACTGGCCGCAGCAGGTCTGTTCCTCCGGATAGTGCAGCTGCATTCCCAGCTGCATAAAAATCTCCGCCACCGCCTCCCCCACCTGGGGAAAAAACTGGTCGATGAAGCACGGCACAAAAAGACTCACTGCCCCCGCCGATACGGGGACCGTTAGGCTGGACCGCCCTGTCCCGGTCATATGAGGGGTTCCCTCAGGCTGTAATGCAAACTCCGGAGCGCCTTTCCCTTGACAAATTCCTAATAGTTCCTTTAAAATAAACTAAAATTTATGGAATAACAACAGGTTGTATGAGTAAGGCTCTATCTCTTGAAAATGCGCCCCAGGGGCAAATCCTGGTGGTGGACGATGACAAGTCCATGCGGGACGCTTGCCACCAGATTTTAGCCCGACAGGGCTTTCAGGTGGAGGAAGCCGCCAGCGCCCGACAGGGCTTGATCTTGCTGGAGAGGAGATCCTTCGACGTGGTCCTCCTGGACCTGGTCATGCCGGACCTGGACGGTCTGGACGCCTTAAAAAAGATCAAGTCGTTGGACGCCAACTGTGAAGTCATCATTATCACCGGCTACGGCTCCATTTCCACGGCGGTAGAGGCCATGAAGGCCGGGGCCTTTCACTTTCTCTCCAAGCCCTTCGCCCCGGACGACCTGCGTACCGTCATCACCCGGGCCCTGGAGAAGCGCCGACTCAATCTGGAAAACATTTACCTGCGGCAGGAGCTCAAGTCCAAGGACGGTCGGAGCGTCGTGGTCTATCAAAGCGATGCCATGGAGCGCATCGTGGAGATGGTCTCCCGGGTAGCAGCCACGGATTCCACCGTGCTCATCACCGGGGAGTCCGGCACCGGCAAGAGCATCATCGCCCGCCAGCTCCACCAGTTCAGCCAGCGGACCCGACGGCCCTTCATCACCGTGGACTGTGGCACCCTGGTGGAAACTCTGTTCGAGAGCGAGTTGTTCGGCCACGTCAAGGGAGCCTTCACCGGGGCCGATGCCAATAAAGTGGGCAAGTTCGAGCTGGCCCAGCACGGCACCCTGTTCTTCGACGAAATCAGCAACATCTCCCTTGAGGTGCAGGCCAAGCTCCTCAGGGCCGTAGAAGAGCGTAAGGTCTCCAAAGTGGGCAGCCACCGGGTTATCACTGTGGACGTGCGCCTCATCGCCGCCACCAACCGGAACCTGTCCAACGCCATCAAAGAGGGTTCTTTCCGGGGGGACCTCTTCTATCGCCTCAACGTGGTAAGCCTGCATATCCCGGCCTTGCGGGAGCGCAAAGAAGACATCCCCCTTTTAGTGGAGCACTTTCTGGAGAAGTACAACGCCCGCTTGCGCCGGCAACGCAAACAGATCAAGGGGGTCACATCCGCCGCCCTGGATATTTTCCTACACCATGACTGGCCCGGGAATGTCCGGGAGTTGGAAAACACTGTGGAACGGCTGGTGGTACTCAGCACCGGGCCCTACCTCGAACCCGAAGACCTGGCTTACGCCGGGCTCTTCCTGGCGCCGCCCCCGGAGGTTACTACCCTGGACTTAAAAGACCTGGAACGGGACCACATTTACCGCACCCTCCAGAAGTTCGGGGGCCACAAAAGCGATACCGCCAAGGCCTTGGGCATCGACCGCAAGACCCTGCGGGAAAAGATCAAACGGTACAATATCCATTACAATTAGCCAGCGGACCTCATGGTCCCCTCCCCTACCCCTTCACCCCTCCGGGCCCTGAGCCCTCTGGTCCTGGCCTACGGCGCCGCCATCCTGGCCGCCCAGGTCCTTGTTCTTCGTGAAGTTCTAGTCCTGGCCCAGGGCCAGGAGCTGAAACTGGCCCTGGCCCTCTGGTGCTGGCTTGTGTGGACCGGCCTGGGGAGCCTCCTGGGGGGCTGGTTGGCCCCCCGCTTCTCCCCTAAGCCCAGTCTCCTGGCTGGCCTCTTAACCATCCTGGCCTGGCTGCTGCCGGCCACCCTGATGCTGGCCCGGGCCCTCCCCACCCTGGCGCCCCAGGCCCTGGGCCAGTCCCTGCCCCCGCTCTCGGCCCTCCTGCTCTTCCTGATTCTTCTGGCTCCTTTCTGCCTGGTTTCCGGCTGCTTTTTCCCCTTTGCCACTGCGGCCCGGCGCCTCCTTGAGCCTCAGGGGGCCACGGGCCGGGTGTATGCCCTCGAGGCCCTGGGCGCGGCCCTGGGGGTGTGCCTGCTCCACCTGTTCCTGGTGGGGCGGGTCTCTTCCCTCACTCTGGGCGTCGGGGTCGGGTTCTGCCTGGCGCTGTTTGCCTGGGTCCTGGTTCCACCCCGCCGCCTGGCCGGCCGTCTGGCTATGGTCGGCAGCGTGCTGGCTTTGGGAATATCCCTGGTCTTTTCCCCTTCCCTGGAGACCTTCTCCCGGCGGGTGCAGTGGCCCGGCCGGGACGTGGTCGCAGCCTTCGACTCCCCCTACGCCTTCCTTACCGCCACCCGGGAGGCCGAACAGCTCAGCTTCTTTGCCAACCGCATCTGGAACTTCACCCACCCTGACCCATTCTCTGCTGAAATGGCCGTGCAGTTGGGCCTGCTGCAGCACCCCCAGCCACGCACGGTGCTTCTCCTGGGGGGCGGCGCCGCCGGGCTCATTCCGGAAGTCCTGAAAACCGCCGGCATCTCCAAGATCGATTATGTGGAGCTGGACCCCGACCTGGTGCGCCTGGTGCAGCGTCTTCTGCCGGAGGCTGCGGCCCTCCCGACCCGGGACCCCCGGGTCCACGTCATCTTCCAGGACGCCCGGCGGTTCCTGTCCCGGGACACGTCGCGGTATGATGTTATTCTCATGAACCTTCCCGAGCCCGGGAGCGCTCAGTTAAATCGCTATTACACCAGGGAGTTTTTTGCCACGGTGGCCCGGCGCCTCAAACCTGACGGAGTCTTCAGCTTCACCCTGCCCGGGGGCGAGACCAGCCTCAATCCCTTCCGGGCAGCCTACCTCGGCCTGATGTACCATACTCTGGGCCAGGTTTTCCCGGATGTCCTGGTCTTTCCCGGCGAGCGGGTGCGATTTTTCGCCAGCCCCAGCCCCGGCCTCCTGGCGGCCGACCCCCGGGTCTTGACGGCCAGGCTCACAGCCCGTGGGCTCAAACTGCGCTACGTCAGGGACTATTACCTGCTTGCTGACCTGTCCCCCGCCCGTCAGGAATACGTCCGCCACCTCTTGAGCCGGCAGTCTCCCGAGGTCAACACAGACCTCAACCCCAGAAGTTATTTCTACGACCTGGCCCTCACCGGCGCCCGGGAAGGGCTGCCCCTAAAGGAGGCCTTGCTGGCCCTGAAGCGCTTCCCCCTCGGCTGGGTCTGGGGCGCCCTGGGGCTTATAGCTGGATTGGGATTAGTTTTCCTGCGACGGCGGCCCACCCCGGTGTACCTGTCCCAGGTGCTGATCATGGGCCTGGGCACCATGGCCCTGGAGATCCTCGTCCTCATTCTCTGCCAGATCCACCTGGGCCTGCTGTACCGACAATTGGGGCTGCTCATCGCCGCCTTCATGGCGGGCATGGGAACCGGAGGCGCCTGGGGGGTGCGTCTGGGCATTCGGGGGCGGGCCACTCCTGCCGTATTGGCGGCCTGCCAGGGGGGGCTGGCTCTTCTGGCCTTGGCCCTAGCCCTGGCCCTCCCGGCTTTGTCCACCGCAACCGCGGCTTCTTCGGAAATTTTTCTCCAGGCAACCTACGTAATAGTGCTCTTCAGCGCCGGATTTGCCGGTGGTGGCGTGTTTTCTCTAGCAAGCACTCTTTGGCTCCAAAGCAGACCTGCCACTCCCTGGCGTGACGGTCTCTTCTACGCCGTAGATCTCCTGGGGGCCACCCTGGGGTCCCTCGGGCTGAGCCTCATTATATTGCCGGTATGGGGCATTCTCCCGGCCCTTTTCGGCCTGGCTGCTCTCCACGCCTGGGCGGTTCTGTTAGTGCTGTGCTGAGGGGGAGAAGTCTGTGGGGCGGCCAGAAAAACAAAGGCCGCCCTACCTGGTGAGGTTATTCGAAGCGGAATTCCTCGCCGAACTCGGTGAAGGAAAAAGTGAGAAAAATGTGGTGGCCGTCATAATCCAGAACCCGGAGGTCGTCAGTCTGCCGCAAATCCTGCACAACCACCGGGTAATGGGTGCCGTAGCGCTTCTCGCAAAGCTCTAGGGGCAACTCATAACCGATGTACTTTTTGATTCCCTTGGCTTTGAACTTCTCTACCAGGCCGGAGTCGGTAAAGGATTCGTAGGAAGTCAGTATAACCAGGGGCCCAGAGCCGGTGAACACGATACCTGCTTTCATGGCACCGTCCCTCCTTTTAAGATATTTACTATACTTTTAAAGTAAAATCAGAATGCGAAAAGTCAATGTAAGCCCCGCATGGAAAGGCACGGATCTGGTGTTTCGCCGTAGACTTCAAAAATCTTTTGGATAATTATGCATTGCCTGGACAGGGTAAACAAAGATCTTGGGAAAATGCCTTAAATCGGCACTGTAGATGTAGCGTAGGCGCCCCCGCCTGCGACAATACAGCCGAGGGCGGCTATTCAGTATAACCGTTGCTCTTAAATCCGATTTTAAGAGAATACTCAAACTTTTTCCCACCAGATTTCTCTACGCAAAACGAGGTATCAAGTTATGGCTGACAAACCCAAGCTGAATTTTACCATCGACGCCCTTATGTTTCTGGTCATGATGGCCATGGCCGGCCTGGGCTTTTTAATGAAATATGTCCTCATACCCGGGAAGGATCGCTGGGTCAAGTACGGCCGGAATGTGGACCTCACCCTGTTCGGCCTGGACCGTCACGAGTGGGGCAGCATCCACCTTTATCTGGGCTTGACGTTCCTGGGGCTGCTCACCCTGCACATCATCCTTCACTGGAAACAAATCGTGGGACTGTTTCACCGGTTCATCACCCCCAAGCGACGCCGTTTGGTCCTCCTGGTCTTCGTGCTCCTGGCGGTGATCCTGATCTATTTCCCTTTCCTCTTTTCACCGGAGATCCAGGAACTGGGCCGGGGCGGGGGCCGGCTGCACCGCTAGTGCTTAGTTGCATAACTAGGCATAAGTAGTTGAGCGCAACCTCAAAGATCAGGATCCTATAAAGTCCCCCTTTGAAAAAGGGGAATTTAGGGGGATTTTCAAGCAGATAGACAAATCCCCCCTAACCCCCCTTTAAAAAAGGGGGGAATAAAAACCGCTTTTAAGAATTCGCTAACTTTGGCAATTAATTACTAGCCGGACAGCATACCTGCCGCAGCGCGCCCTTCCTCAGCCCACAGAAGTCCCCGGCTCCCCGCATTGACGGCGGACCAGGGAATGCTTATGTTCCAGGTGACCGGGGAGCCTTTCCCTTACCCGGCCGGGGGCTTTAACCCCCGCATCTTTCCCGCTGGAGACGGATCATGGCCACACTGAAGGCACAGCAAGCCTGGGCAGTGAGCTACACTCCCGCCAACCTCATTGAAATGTCAGAAAAGTATGATGCTGAGGCTATGCAGATGCTCAACGAGCATTTAGCCAAGGAAGATTTCGTGGTGATCAGCCGGGACACCCAGGGATATCCGGGAGACCTGGTCATTGATTTCCCGGCCGGTGCCGACGAGCCTTACCGGGCTCTGATCAAGCTGGCGCCAGGCTGAGGTTACAGGGAAAAGAAGTACACCTGGCAAGAGTCTGCTCCGGACAGGAGGGCGGCGAGGAGTTTCCCCCGAAAAACGCTGCAGGGCCAGGCTAATTTGCGGAAAAGTCGCCTAAAAGTATTTGTAAATGAAGGGCTTAAGGTGATTTAGGCCCTGCTCCGAGGTGATCTCCCCGGAAAAGCGGAAAGGCACCCGAATCCCCAGAGACTGGGGCAGGCGCAGGCCGCCGGCGATTTTATACCCCAGTTTTTGTTCCTTGAGGGCCCGGGGCACAAGACCGGCAAGGGCCCGCAGCTTCAGAAGCACCGGTAACTCCACCAGCGCTTTCCCCTGGGCCGGCAGGGTGAAGGGTTGGTCGCTCTCCCCCTGGGCCACGCTTTTGCCTTCCACCCAGACCTCATAGTCATACCCCAAAACTTTTACGGTCACCGGGTTGGGATTTCCCACTGCCAGAATGCAGGACAGAGGCAAACCTTGTCCGGTGGGTGCTTTAAGGCCCACGGCTTTGAGGTTGACCGTGGGCGGCTTGACCACCTTTCTCGCCAGCTCTTCGACCCCGCACCCCAGGGTCGTCAGGCAGGTCATGAGAAAAAAAAGGCACGCCGCCGCCACCGCCGGCCGCCGAGAAAACCACCATGAACGTTGGTATGGCATAATCACTCCATAAGGCTGATAGTTAGGCGGTCTGCCACCACAAACCCCTCCCGGGTGGGGACCAGCCGGTCCTGGCACACCTCCATCAGGCCGGCTGCAGTCACTTCCCGGAGCACAGCCTCCCTGTGCCGGCTGTCCCCGAGAACCTCCAGGGCCACCCCCTCTTTGGTGCGCACCCCCAAATACAGGGCTTCCAGGCGCCGCTGCTCAGGAGTGAGGACTTCCCGCCCCGCCACCGGCGCCTGTTCTGTGCTGAGGACCTGGCAGTAGTGGTCCACGGCGCGGTGATTCCACCACCGTTGGTCGTCCCGAAAGGAGTGGGCCCCGGGCCCCAGCCCCAGATAGGGTGAGTGGCTCCAATACTTGCGGTTCTGCCGGGACCGGTTTTCGGGCCCCCGGGCGAAGTTGGAAATTTCGTAATGGAGATAACCGTGCTCTTCCAGGAACGCCGAGGTGAAAAGAAAGAATTCCCGCTCTTCCTCTTCGGAAAGAGTCAGGAACCGACCTTCCGCCTGCCAGCGGGCCATCGGCGTTCCCGCCTCCAGAGTAAGCTGGTAGCAAGAGAGGTGCTCCGGCCGAAAGCCCAAGGCCGTTTCCAGATTCCCCTGCCAGGCTTCCAGGGTTTGCCCCGGCAGGCCGTAAATCAGGTCCAGCCCCACATCGGCGAAGCCCGCCTCTCGGGCCCAGCTTATCCCTTGCACGGCCTGAAAGGCTTGGTGTCTCCGTCCCAGAAACGTCAGGTCCCGGTCGTCGAAGGACTGCACCCCGAGGCTCAGGCGGTTGATACCCAACTTTTGGTAGTTTTTCAAGGTCGCCGGCGTCAGGTCATCGGGGTTGGCCTCCAGCGTGATTTCTGCGTCCGGAGAAAAAGTAAAGTGCCGCTGCAGGCTTTCCCAGAGGGCGCCAAGTTGCTCCTCGGCCAGGAGGCTGGGCGTCCCGCCCCCCAGGTAAAGGGTGTCAAAAAGGGGGGCGAAATCACGGTAGAGGCGCATCTCCCGGGCCAGGGCCGCCAGCCAGGCCGGGATCAGGGAAAGGTCGCTCACCGAGGCGAAATCACAGTAAGGGCATTTCCCCCGGCAAAAAGGGACATGGATATAAAGACCGGCTGGTTCGGAGGTCGGCATGGTTATAAGGCCTTTTGAACCTTTTTGGGGGACACTGAAGGAAGGATCCGATAATCCTGCCGGTAGCGGTCTTGTTTATCCCCCCTAAGGGGTTGGGGGAGGGGGCAGGGGCCTCGGTCCCTGGCCCTCTCCCCCAAAGTGCTTACTGTCACCCCTTGTCTGTCCGCAGCACCGCCACAAAGGCGCTCTGGGGGATGGGCACTGCACCTATCACCTTCATGCGCTTTTTGCCTTCCCTCTGGCGCTCCAGGAGTTTGCGTTTTCTGGTAACGTCCCCGCCATAGCATTTGGCCGTGACGTCTTTTCTAAAGGCGCTGATAGTCTCCCGGGCGATGATCTTGCCGCCGATGGCCCCCTGGATGGCGATTTTGAACTGCTGCCGGGGGATTTCCTCCTTGAGGCGCTCGCACACCCTGACGGCCCACACCCGGGCCCGGTCTGTGTGGACGATCATGGCCAGCGCGTCCACCTTCTCGCCGTTCACCAGGATGTCCAACTTAACCAGGTTGCTCTCCCGGTAGCCCATAAGGTCGTAGTCGAAGGAGCCATACCCCTGGGTGATGCTCTTCAGGCGGTCGTAAAAATCGATGATGACTTCGGCCAGGGGCATATCAAAGGTGAGTTCCACCCGGCCCAGAGAGGGGTTGCCGAACTGGGGGCTCACTCCCCGGCGCTCCATACACAGTTTCATCACCGCGCCCACGTAGCGCTCCGGGATGATTATGCCGGCCTTGATGAAGGGTTCCGCAGTGCTTTTGATGCGGCTGGGGTCGGGGTAGTGTTGGGGGTTGTCCACCGCCAGTACCTGGTCGTCGCTCAGGGTAAACTCGTAGCGCACCCCCGGCACCGTCATGATGAGGGACTGGCCGAACTCCCGGGCCAGCCGCTCCTGGACGATTTCCAGATGCAAAAGCCCCAGGAAGCCGCAGCGAAAGCCCTGCCCCAGCGCCGCGGAAGAGTCTTTCTGAAAAACCAGGGAGGCATCGTTGAGCTTGTATTTCTCCAAGGCTTCGGCCAGGGCCGGGTAGTCGTCCGCGGACACGGGATAGATGGAGGCGAAGACCACGGGCTTCACTTCGGTGAAACCGGGGAGGGGCGCCGGGGCCGGGTGGGCCTCCAGCGTAATGGTGTCCCCGATGCGGGTATCGCTCACCGTCTTGATGCCGGCGATGAGATAGCCCACCTGGCCGGCGGCGAGCTCCGGGCGGGGCTCCCGGGCGAGGCCGAACCTGCCCACCTCTTCCACCTTGTGGGTCGAGCCGGTGTACATGAGGCGGATTACGTCTCCCGGCTGGATCCGCCCGTCGAAGACCCGGGCCGATACCACCGTGCCCCGGTAATGGTCGTAGGTCGCGTCGAAGATGAGGGCCGTACAGGGGCCGTGCAGGTTGCCTCGGGGGGGAGGAATGCGGCTGACGATGGCCTCCAGGACGTCGTCGATGCCGATGCCCTCCTTGGCGGAGCACAGGATGGCGGAGTCCGCCTCCAGGCCCAGCTCCCCTTTTATTTGCTCCTTAATGCCGGGGACGTCCGCCTGGGGAAGGTCGATCTTGTTGATCACCGGGATGATGGCCAGATTATGGTCCAGAGCCAGATACAGGTTGGCCAGGGTCTGGGCCTCCACCCCCTGGGAGGCGTCCACCAGGAGCAGCACCCCTTCGCAGGAAGCCAGGGCCCGGGAGACCTCATAGGAGAAATCCACGTGCCCCGGGGTGTCGATGAGGTTCAGGGCGTACTCCACCCCATCCGTGGCCACATAGGGCAGGGTGATGGTGTTGCTCTTGATGGTGATACCCCGCTCCCGTTCGAGCTCCATGGTGTCCAGCATCTGGGCTTTGAGCATCCTTTCCGGCACCATGATGGTGCTCTGGATGAGCCGGTCCGCCAAGGTGGACTTGCCGTGGTCAATATGGGCGATTATGCTGAAGTTTCGGATGTTTTGCATAATTTTAGGTTGAGATTAGTGCGAATATTTCCAGGGGAGGGGGCCAGGGGTCACCGACCCCTGCCCCCTTCACCAGGAAGCCTTCTTCTATGAGGCTGTCAATTTTCTTAGATTCTTCTCGGGCGCGCGGTAGCACGGGCATCCCTGCCCGTGCAATGAACGGGCTGGAAGCTCGTTCTACCGTTCTAACAGTTACCAGACCCAGGGACCATGATACTCATAAAAAGCGTCTCACTCGTCCGGCTTTTCGCATAATTCTTTCTTCGCCGGGTTGTTGCGGATATTGGCATGGGCGAAACCATGATACTCCCCCTCCACCACGAAACCTTCTTCTATGAGGCTGTCAATTTTCTTAGATTCTTCTCGGGCGCGCGGTAGCACGGGCATCTCTGCCCGTGCAATGAACGGGCTGGAAGCTCGTTCTAACGTTCTAATAGTTACCAGACGCAGGGACCCTGATACTCATAAAAAGCCTCCCACTCGTCCGGTCTGTCGCACAATTCCTTGGTCACCGGGTTGTTGCGGATATAGTTCCATTTCTCCAAAAATTCCGCCTCATCCCGAACAATGCGGTTGAAATAATCATCTTGCCAGAGAGGCCCCTTACGCCCGAGCCGGCGGTTGACCTCTTGGGCGGTGTACGACTTGAGGGAGTGGATAATGGCTGATAGAGCATGCCACTCACCTTGGCTAACCTCGCGGGGCGTCAGCAACAAATGCACATGGTCGGGCATGATGACCGCCGCCCAGAGCCGGTACTTGGCGCCGGTGCCATAAAGGCAAGCATCCAGAACGAGGCGCCGCACTGTGGGGGAAAGATTTACACACTTGGTGCGAAACGTAATGAAATACGTGGCCCCACCTCTCTCCCAGTGGGGCAGATTGCGTCGTTTCTTGAGGAGTTCTCCATTAGGCACGGGCTGGAAGCCCGTGCTACCGCTTTCTTGTTTCCTTTTCCTCGGATAGTAATTATCGTTCATAAACCAAAAAATAACGAGTTGCGGAAAAATCTTTGCCCCTCAAGCACGGTAGCACGGGCATCCCTGCCCAGGCCGCGTCACCTTTCTTCAAAAAATCCCTTCTGACTACCTAATCTCGCCCTCGCCTCCCTGCATCGCCCTTTCCATACTCTCCCTGATGGCCACGATGTAGGCATGGGCGAAACCGTGATACTCCCCCTCCACCACGAAGCCTTCCTCTATGAGGCTGTCGGTTTCTTGGAGCTTCACCTTCCGGACGAGCAAATAGACATTGGGGTTGATGAGTTTCGGGGGTCCATAAAAGCCGTAATAGATATTGGGCACCCGGCGGACGACGACCCTCAGGCCACTTTCGTCCAGGACGGTGAGCTTGTCGTAGATTTTCTTTTCGGGGCCGAGCTTGCCGATGACCGTCCCTTTCACCACCAGGCTCTTCCCGGCCTGGTTCAGGTCCTGAAGCTTGGCTTTGATGTCCCGGAGTATTTCCTGGCGTTTTCCCGGGGTAATTTTCCGATACTTGAGGAAATACCCCACGGGCCAGGCCTTGCTCTGCACCACCGGCCCTGACGCCAAGGCGCCTCTGGGGCAGCCAGCCAACAGGGCCAGACCAAGCAGGCTGACCAGGGCCCAACACCCCAACCACAAATGAACAGACCTGAACTTACTCATGTTTTCAGGCAGCCGGGCAATTTTTCCCCGCCCGAAAAGTAACTTTTAACACCCAAAACCAGGGAAAGTCCTCCCTCACCCCAGCCTTCTCCACCCACCGGGGGATAGGGGGATTTGGGGGGCCTTTTAAGAACAGGTATCCTGGGGATGATGACCTAGGAGCTATGGCTGACTAGTTTTTCTTGTCATCCTGAACGAAATGAAGGATCTCAATTTATTAGAAATACAAGAATTTGAGAGGCGCTCAGAATGACCTAGTATCATGAAGCTCAGTTTTCCAGTGGCTTCATCCTAGGCTGAGGAATAATTAGGTTCGGCGCCGACCTTCAAAACTATGGCTCGTCAGGCTCTAGATTCCCTCAGCCTTCAAATTTTACCATAAAAAAACCGGCCAGGTCGCGCAACCTTGCCGGTGGCAATTGGGGGCATTCTTTTCAGAGGCCCGTCTTAATATCGCCGTTGTGGCCTCCCACCGCCGCCGCCGCCGCCGAAGCGGCCACCGCCGCCAAAACCTCCCCGCTTCGCCTGGGGCCGGGCTTCGTTCACCTTCAGGGTGCGGCCGTCCACTTCTTTGCCGTTGAGCATGGAAATAGCCCGCTGGCCATCCATCTTGGTCTCCATCTCCACGAACCCGAAACCCCGAGGCTGGCCGGTATAGCGATCCATGATAATCTTCGCTGAGGCCACGGGACCGGCCTCGGTGAACATGTTCTTCAACGCTTCTTCCGTTAATTGGTCGGGCAGATTGCCTACATACAATTTCATACTCATTTCGTCTCTTTTCCCCTTGATTCGGTGCCGCCAGGGTGATCTGGCCGGCGTCGACTCCAACCGTTATAAACTTTACTGAACCAATGACCCAACCTGGGTGAGGCAAGGCCTCGCCGCTTCTTATGGATAAAGGCTATTCAGTATCCCCAGACAAGCTCTCCTCGGGTTGATCCTCGGGGAGGGTCTCCGCCATTTTTGCCTGGGATTTGCTCTGGCGGCGCTTGATCTTTTCTTCCTTTTTCATTTTTCGCGCAATTTCTTTAACGCGTTTGTTCCAACCGTAGCGGTTTTTAGCCAAATTCTACCTCTCGTTCATTTGCCAGGGAAAGCTCCAGGGCATTAACGCCCCGGAGCCCTCGTTGCTTTGGTCCCTTAGAGCTTTGTCACATTCTGGGCCTGGAGCCCTTTAGGCCCCTGGACCACCTCAAATTCAACTTCCTGGTCTTCCGCCAGGGAGCGGAAGCCTACGCCCTCGATGGCGGTGTGATGCACAAAGACATCCGGACCCGAATCGCGGGTGATGAAGCCAAAACCTTTGGAATCATTAAACCATTTAACTTTGCCAGTTTCCCTCATGTTCGAGGAACCTCCGAAATAAATGAAATCATCCCGCCACCAGGGCAGGACCGCACGCAGTCAAAAAAAAACGGCAGGGTATGAGCATACCCTCCCGATTTTGTTCGCGGACCCGCGGTCCGGCCTTCAGACTGACATGCTACAATTATTTTATTTACACACATATCCTGCCATTGTCAAGGAAAATCATGCTGCCCCCCATGGGGGGAATACTGCCGTGTCGAGGGCATCCCACCTGAGCCTGGAGGCCATGGGGGGGCTCCTCCCAGGGTTCTTGGCTCTGCCTCAATATCCTTCAGAAGGGGGGGCGCAGGTGGTCTCCCGAATCAACCTGCCACCCCTTTGAACCTGCCAACTCCGACGACCAGCTCGGGTCAGCCAGATCTAGTCGAATGTGACCTCCTCCACAGGGGCCTTGAGGTCTCCGGGGAAGTCGGTAAAGGGATACGGCCGCTCATTGTCATTCAGAGTCAGGTAGCGCATGACGTAATAGGCATAGGTGGCCACCTGATTGGCAAAGCGCCGCACCGGCTCGCTGTGGCTCCGGGTAATAAGGAGAAGAAGGTAGTTGAAGAAGGTGGCCAATTTGATGAGGAACAAAAGAATACCCAGGACAAAAAGAAAGAGCACTGTGTAAAGCAGGCGGAAGGCAATAAGTTTGCGGGAAACCGGAGATGCGCCAGGTTCAGTTAATTGGGTCATTTTTCTATCCTTTCCACAGGTTGTCGAGAAAATCTGCCCCGGAAAAACCGGGGGGAGAAGTGCAATGTTTTCTGGAAGGTGGTGAAGCCAACTCCCCCTGGTGAGATTGAGGCAGGGGGCAGGGGGTGCGCTCTCTGGGCCCCTCCTCCAGGGAGCTTGGTGCTTCACCCCTCCCAAGGAGGTAAATTAGGACTTCAAGGCGCCAGGATTTGCTTGATCTGTACGAAGCGCAAGAGACCCGTCTTGGTGACGAGACCCGACAGGCGCTCCCCCTGGAGGACCAAGAGATGGTCCTGTTCATCCCGGGACATCTTCATCAGAGCCTCGGCCAGGGAGTCGTCCCCCCCGATGAGGAGTTCCTCGTGCAGGGGGACCATGATGTCTGCCACCCGGCGGGCACCCTGCTGCTCCCGGGGTATCTGGCGCACGGCAGCCACTGTCACCACCCCGAGGACGCGACCGTTGTCCACCACCGGGAAGCCCCGGTAGGCATAGTGCAGGAAGTAGTCGTGCACCAGTTGGGTGATGGTCAGATCCGGGGGCACGCTTACCACCTCCCGCACCATTACTTCGCTCACGTGCACCCCCTCCAGAGACTTGCGGATGACCAGCTCCTCGTAGCCCTGGATGGACATGCCCCGCAAAAACATCCCGATAAACAGGAACCACAGGCCGTTGATGAGGGCCCCGGCAAAGATCTGGAGGCCGCCCAGGATCATGATGGCCAGGGCGAAGCCCTTGCCGAAGTCGGAGGCCACCTTGGTGGCCCGGGTCAGGGACCCTGTTTTCCACCATAGAAAAGCCCGCAGGATGCGGCCGCCGTCCAGGGGAAAGCCGGGAATGAGGTTAAAGATGCCCAGGGCCAGGTTGATCCACATGAGGTAGCGGAAAACCACCACAATCAAAGCCGGCTGGAAACCTGCCAGGACTATTTGCAGCCCCCCGAAAGCTGCAGACAGGACGAAGCTGGTCAGGGGCCCCACCACCGCGATTTTAAACTCGGTTTTCGGCTCAGTGGGCTCCTGGGAGAGGCGGGACACCCCGCCGAAAATGAACAGGGTGATTTCGGGAATGTCGATGCCGTGACGCATGGCCACCAGGGAATGAGCCAACTCGTGCACCATCACCGAGGCGAAAAAGAGGATGGTGGCTAAAAATCCCGCCAGCCAGTAGGTGCGAGGGTCCTGTCCCGGGAAGGTGCGGGGCAGATACCCGACAGACAGGGCAAAAAGCACCAGGGCAAAGATGATAAACCAGGAATAGTCCAGCCGGATGCGGATGCCGAAGATTTTAAACAGACTGATACCGCCGGTCCTTCTCCCTTCAGTGGTATTGGCGGGCATGGGTAATCCTCCTTTTTGGTATAGGCGCCGAACAGCTTCGATCTTTATGGGGACCAGCAGTTGCTAAGGCGATGGGGTCCAGGGATAGCTCCGGGTTTCGCCGATCTTGAAAACCACGAAGGCTTCCGGGGACACGAGGGAATCCTTCAGGGCTTTCTGCAAATACAGGGGGGGCTCGGCCATGGGCTCATCACCGAATTTAAAAGTCCCCCAGTGCATGCCAATGGATTGCTGGGAGCCCACTTCCCGGTGAACGCTGACCGCCTCTGTCGGACTGATATGTATTTTTTCCAGGCCCCAACGGGGATAATACGCCCCGATGGGAATAAAGGCCAGGCGCAGGGGCCCCAATCGCCGGCCGATTTGCCGAAAACCCGGGAAGTAGCCGGAGTCCCCCACAAAATAGATCTTGCCCCGGGAGGTCTCCATCACCCAGCCGCACCACAGAGCGCGGTTGCGGTCGCCGAGGCCCCGGGACGAAAAGTGCTGGGCCGGCACACAATGAAAGCGCACCGGGCCGAACTCGGCAGACTGCCACCAATCCAGTTCCACTACGTTGGTGATTCCCTTTTTTCTGAACCAATCGCCCTGTTTCAAGGGTACGAAATACCGGGGTCGGTTCCCCAATTCCCTCACCGTGGCGGCGTCCAGGTGGTCGTAGTGATTATGACTGATAATCACTGCGTCTATGGGGGGGAGTTCTTCAAGGGACATCCCTAACGGCGCACGGCGCCGGGTTTTACGGGTGGGGAACGGCGAGGCGTGCCGGGCGAACACGGGGTCGGTGAGAATATTCAGGCCGTCGAATTGAAGAAGGAAGGTGGAGTGGCCGATCCAGGTGACCTGGATTTTCCCGGGATGTGGGTTAGACAGATGATTAGGGTCGGGTGGCACCACTTCAGCCTGATATGCCGCAACCTGGGCCCGGGGGAAGGCCGGCTTCTCCAGTGATCCATAGCCCAAGTACCAGGACAGGTATTTTTTGACATAATTTATCTCCACCTCGTTCATGTGGGGATTTTTAAAGCCGTTTTCCGTATGGTGGGCCGGTCTCCCGGGAGGGGCAGAGGCGGGGCGCCTCGAAGCACAGGACCACACCCCCCAAAGGCACAGGAAGAGGGCGAAAAATATCCAACGGGGAAAGGGACGGCGACGCATGCTTAGAAAGACCTCATGAGCTTTCCTGATTATCGCCGGGAAACGACCTCCAGGCAAGGAACAAGTTGGCGGGTCCAGCTTCGGCTTTGAGGCTGGGAGCGCAGCAGTGCTTCTCTGAAGTAGGAAATTGGGGTTAGAGCGCCTCACCGGTGTCCGGGTGAAAGAAATGGCACCGCCCGGGATCAATGGCCATTTCCAGGTCCTGGCCGGGGGTGACGGGGAGATGGGGATCAAGGGAAGCTGTAAAAGCAACCGGGCCGGTTTTCGGGGCCAAGGGATCGGGCAGATAAAAATGGAGATAATTGACCGCCCCCAGGGTCTCCACCAACTCCACCCGGACGCTGAGACTAGAGACTTCCGGAGCCCCCGGGGCCACGGGGGTGAAGACCTCCGGGCGCAATCCCAGGATTATGGTTCTGTCAAAATACGGCATTAATTCCGGACGCCTTTTTAGATAATCGGCCGGCAGGCTCAGGGATTGCCCCCCGAAGGAGAGGCGCGTCTGGCCGTCACCCTCATGCAGACGGGCGGCGATGAAATTCATGGCCGGCGAGCCGATGAACCCCGCCACGAAACGGTTGGCCGGCCGGGCATACAACTCCCCGGGCGGGGCCACCTGCTGCAGCCGGCCCCGGTCCAGGACCGCCACCCGGTTCCCCATGGTCATGGCCTCCGTCTGGTCATGGGTCACATAGAGCACCGTAATATGCAGGTCTTGCTGTAGCTTCAGCAACTCCATGCGCATCCGGACCCGCAGAGCCGCGTCCAGGTTGGAGAGGGGTTCATCCATCAGAAAGGCCTGGGGCTGACGCACGATGGCCCTGCCCAGGGCCACCCGCTGGCGTTCCCCGCCGGAAAGCTCCCGGGGCCTTTTCTGGAGCAGCGGTGACAGCCCCACTTTCTCAGCCGTGGCCCCCACCCGGCGCTGGATTTCCTCCCGGGGGCGACCCTGCATCTTGAGGCCAAAGGCCAGATTCTCATACACATTCATGTGGGGATACAGGGCATAGGACTGGAACACCATGGCCAAATTGCGGGCCTGGGGAGGCAGGTGCTGGACCATCTGTCCGTCCAGGGAAATACTGCCGCGGCTGGGTTCCTCCAGGCCGGCGACACACCGGAGCACGGTGGATTTGCCGCAGCCGGAGGGGCCCACCAGTACCAGGAACTCCCCGTCGGCCACCGTAAGGGTGAGATCCTCCACCGCCACGGTGCCGTCGGCGTAGATTTTGGAGAGATTCGTGATGGCGATTTCTGCCATGGAACACCAAAACAACAGACTGCCGTTGCCGGTTTTCAGCCCTTAATCGCCCCGGCTGTCAGGCCTGCGATGATGCGGCGCTGCAGGGCCAGCACCAGGAGGGCCACGGGCAGCGTCACCACGGTCACCGCCGCCAGGATTTGGCCCCAGGGCACCGTATGATACCCGGAAAACATGACGATGGCCACCGGAATGGTGCGGCTGGCGTCATTGGTGGTGAAGGCCAGGGCAAAGAGAAACTCGTTCCAACAGTAAATAAAGGTAAGGATGGCCGCGGTGAAAATGCCCGGCGCCGCCAGGGGCAGGGTCACATGCCAAAAGACCCGGAAAGGCCCGGCCCCGTCCATTTTGGCAGCCTCCTCCAACTCAAAGGGTATTTGCCGGAAAAACGCGGTGAGGAGCCACACAGTCAAAGGCAGGGCAAAGGTCAGATAGGCCGGGATCAAGGCCGCATAGGTGTTGATCAATTTCACCTTGGCAAAGAGCAGAAATAGGGGGCTCACCAGGGACACCGGCGGGAACAGACTGACCACCAGGATGAAACCGAGCACCAGGGTCTTCCCTTTGAGCCTGAAGCGGGCCAGGGCGTAAGCGGCCAGAGACCCCAGGGTCACCGCGATGAAGGTGGTGATCCCGGCCACCACCAGGGAATTGAAGATATTGAGATAAAAACGGCGCTCCAGGAAGATGGCCTGATAGTTTTCCCAGGTGAAGGGCTGGGGCCAGAGGGGCGGATTGATCTGGAAAAGCTGCTCCGGGGGCTTGAAGGAAGACAAGAGCACCCATATAAAGGGAAAAAAGGAGAGGCCGATGAACAGCAGCGTGGCCGCATAAATGAATACGGAGGACCGTTGCATCACCTCTCCCCGTTCTCCAAACCCAGACCCAGCGTGCGCAGGTACAAGAGGGAAATGGCAAAACTCCCCAGAAACATCATGACCGCCAGGGCCGCGCCATAGCCGAAGCGCATATCGTCCAAAATGGCCTTATACGCCAAAAAGGCCAAGGTTTCCGTGGCGGTGCCGGGACCTCCACCGGTGAGGGTGTAAATATGACCGAAAACCATAAAGGCTTGCGCAGTTCGAAAGACCAGGGCCACCAGGATGGCCGGCTTTAAAAGCGGCAGGGTGACGCGCCAAAAGGACTGCCAGGGGCCGGCCCCATCCAGGGCCGCAGCTTC
Organism: uncultured Syntrophobacterales bacterium; assembly: GCA_965602785.1. Classification (GTDB taxonomy): domain Bacteria; phylum Desulfobacterota; class Desulfobaccia; order Desulfobaccales; family 0-14-0-80-60-11; genus JBGSLA01. The sequence goes on along the minus strand of CBFDAH010000020.1, from coordinate 5,604 downwards.
ATAAAGCTCACTGGGGATGAGCTTGAGGCCCGCCAAGAGCATCAACGTCATAAACGGGGTGTTTTTCCAGACATCCGTGGCAATAATCACCATCCAGGCGGTGACGGGATGGGCCAGGAGAACCAGGGATGGTTCCGGGAAACCCAGGGCCCGCAGCAGCATGGGAATGAGGCCGAAGGCCGGATTGATCAGGAAAAGCCACATGACCGCGGCCACCACCGTGGGAATGGCCCAGGGGAGGAGAACGGCCGCCCGGACGAGACCGGTAAACACGCGAGCCCGGTGGCAGGCCAAGGCGGCCAGCAGTCCCAACCCCAGTTCCAGACTCACCGAAACCACCGTGAACATAACGGTGTTCACCAGAGCCCCCCAAAAGCGGGGTGAAGCCAGGAGTTCCCCGTAGTTGCCCCATCCCACCCACATCTGCGGCAGCCAGGGCAACTGCAGGATCTTTTGCTGACCGGAAAGCCAGAAGGTATACGCCAGGGGATAGAGGGCCACCAACCCGATAACCAGGAGCACCGGGGCCAGAAGCACATACCCCAGGCGGGCTTCCCGAACCTGAACAGTCCTGGGCCTCACGGCCGCCCTCCCCCCTGGCCGAAGCGCCCCAGCACCGCCACGATTTCAGCCTGTCCCCGGCCCAGGGCCTGCTCCACGGTCTCCTGCCGGGTGAGGGCCCGGGAAAAATGAATGCGCAGGATGTCGCTGATAAAACTATACAGGGGCGTCACCGGACGGGGACGGGCCGTGAAGAACACTTCTTTCAGATCGGCGAGATAGGGGAGCCGCGCCCTCAGTTCCGGAGCGTCATAAAGACTTTTCAGAGGAGGCAGCATGCCTAAGGCCAGGGCCCGCTTTTGCAAATTTTCCGGTGTGAGGAGAAAGCGCACGAGCTTCCAGGCGGCTTCGGGATGCCGGGAAAAGGCGCTGATCCCCAGGGCCCCGCCTCCCAGCACTGCGGTGGGCTTCTCCCCCGGAGCAGCCAGGGGCGGCAGCACCCCAAACTTCCCCCGGACCTTGGAGCCGGGCTGATTCATGAGCGCGTAGGCATAGGGCCAGTTGCGCATGCAGGCGGCATAGCCCTGCTGAAAGGCATGGCGGCAGTCTTCTTCCAAAAAGGTGGTCACCGCCAGGGGGGCGGCGCCCTGTCGATAAATCAGATCCACCAGAAATTGCAGGGCCTCCCGGTTTTTAGGACTGTCCAGCACCACTTGGCCGTTTTCATCAAAGAGCCGCCCGCCCCGCCCCCAAAACATTTCCAAGACCACGCACACCAGACCCTCGTAGGCCTTGCCTTGAAACAAGAACCCATAGGGCAGCCCGAATTTTTCTTTTATGGAGGTAACCTGAAGGAGCTGCGTAAATGTTCTGGGCGGCGGCAAGCCGGCCTCCTGGTAGAGGTCCCGGCGATAATATAAAAGTCCCGCGTCCACATACCAGGGAAGGGCATGGAGGCTCCCCTGATACCGGCTTACGAGAAGCCCGGCCGGTAAAAAATCCGCCAGGTCGAGGCGAGACTCAGCCACCTGGGCATCCAAGGGCTTAAGCCAGCCGGCCGCAGCGAACTCCGGCACCCAGATCACATCCAGATTGAGGACATCAATATCCGGGGAACCCGAAGAAAGCCAGGTAACATAAAGGGTATGGCGTTCGCTGGCGGAAGACGGCGTGGCTTGATAGGTAACCCGGATATCCGGATGCAGACGTTGGAAGGCCTCCAATTGCCGGCGGGCAAAGCTTTCCTCCGGACCGGAGCCCCCCGTCAAGACCAGAGTGGTCGCCCCTCCCGTTTCCACCGGACGGCAGCCGATCAGGAACACCGCCTGGAACAGGAAGGCCAGCGCCCACAACCAGAAAACCAAGAATCTTAGCACGGTCTTGTCAAGTCCTTACCAGGCCGTAGGTATTGGGGCTGTGGTGGTGAAGGTGTACCGGGCCGCCCCCGGCCTGGCGCGCCGATTATCGATGGTGGGACAAAGAGCCTTGAGTGTTTCTAAAGGTTTGCTCGTTAAACTCTTCTGCCATGAGTATCTTCTGCGTGACTGGAAGCTCCGGGTTAATCTCTTGGCTTCTTCAGATTTTAGGCGTTAAGCTACCCGTGGCGACGGTTTAATCCGCTCTCATGGTAGCACAAAGTCGCTGGCTTGCCTTGCAGTTCTGGTTATTTTTACAACATCCTTTCTGCCGGTTTCTCCGAGAAATAACCCCCCAGCAACAGTCTCGGGTTATAATGAGGCCCAAACTTTGAAGAAAGGGAAGCAGTGATTCGGGAAAGTGAGCAGGGGGCCTATCTGGGGCTGAAGACCGACAACAGTACTGAGCTGCAGGTCATTTGTAATGATCCGAACTTTGATGTCATCGATCACGGCTGGCGCCGACTGGTTTTAGGGAAATGTTCCCGGCTGGCGGATGATGAAGAGCCCGCCGGGGGCCGGTATGGCATTGACTTTCACCGGGCCTTGCCCACCTTCCGGGAAGCCTCCCCCTATAGCTGTGACTGGGGCGAGGGTCCCATCGAGGTCAACGCCTTCACCTATGCCCGCCATTTGCCCAAGGCGATGAAGTTTCGGGAATTCACCGCGAACATTGCCTTTGCCGCACAAAAACCTGACGAATACCAGGCCAAGCGCCGGGTGTATGAGAAGTTTTATCGTTACCTTTACGCCCCTGGCCCCCAGGTCACCATCGGGGTGCCGCATTCCGGCGAGGTGAGGCGACCGCCTGACGAGTTTCATCCCTACCCTCAGTCAGACATCGACGCCTGGACCGCCAGGGTGGCGGTGCGCTGCCGCTTCAGGCCGCCAGAAGACCGCCGGTTGCTCATCTCCCTGCACAGCACCGACTATTTTGGCCTGCTCCTGGATATCGGTGACTTCGGACTGCCCCAGAATCATGGCTTATCTCAAGCAGTGAGGGGTTTGCAAGACCGCTTCGCCAGGGAGCTTGTCCCTATCCTGGCCTCGTACCGGGAGTATATCCTGCCGTACACCAAACTCAGGCTCACCTGGATGGCCAACAAGTACGGCACCCTCAGGCCGGAACAGTTGTCCTCCTGCTCCACCGCCGCCCGCTTTGAGGTGGTCAGCCTCGACCGTCTGACCAAAGATCTGGTGGCGCCCAGCAAACGCTTTACGCTGGAGGGGTTGCTGGAGGGCCTCAGAAAATACTGGGACAGACCCCCCCAAGACTTTATTACCCTGAACGGTGTCTTTTCAGGGCGCAAGACCGCCCAGCTCTTGGGGTTGGAGGAAAATCTGAGGCAGGCCGGGTTTCGCACCGCCGTACAGGTGGAATTATCCCGCTTTTTCGCCAGGCACTATCCAGACCTGGCGGCCGCCATGCTAGAGGCCCTGGGCTTAGAGCTTTAACCCGGCAGGCCAAGGCGGCCGATAGCAGGGATTTTACGGACAAATGACCGGCCCCGGCCTAAACCAGTTCACCTTTAGGGTGGCCGGATTATAATGGGGCTGTTACACAAATTTTTTTTGGGAAAGGGGGGTGCCCACGGGCTGGAAGCCCGTGCTACCGGTCTTCCAAAGGTGAGGACATCTGTGCCACCAGCCCCTCCCCCTCTCCCAAACCCTTTCCCCCAACCCCTTAGGGGCGCCATTCATGACTCCTCCAGGGCTTGATAAATCAAGCCCTGGAAGGGGGGTGGGAGGGGAGACGTGGGAGCAAGGCTTGCCGGCCTGTAGGGGCGGGTTTCAAACCCGCCCTACAAGTCCCCCGGCCCGCCCCTCAAGGTATTTTCGCAACAGTTGCTTGTGAGCCACAGGCTCACCCATAAAGCATGAAAATGTAGCGCCGCCGCCCTCGGCGGCGCAAGGAGCAGACACCCGAGGGCGGGTGTCCTACATTTGCTCAAGACCTTTTCATGGCAGTCTCATAATGAGTCTGTGCGGAAAATGGCTAGCAGGGGAGGCGCGGGGAGACACAGTCCCCTCCTCCCCATACGTTTGTCTACTCAGGTTTTTGGAAAGATGACACCATGCGCATTGCCATCCTGACCAATGAATACCCGCCCCATATCTATGGGGGCGCGGGAGTGCACGTCCACTACCTCAGCCAGCAGTTGGCCGCGCTGAACGGCCACCAACACACCGTCAAAGTCCTGTGTTTCGGGGAGCAACACGAGACCCGGGACAATCTGGCGGTAGACGGCATTCAGGTGAATTTCCCCTTTCCCTTCCAGGAGCGCCAGCACAAGCGGCTTTGGGATACCACCTTCAAAAACGTCCTCTTGGCGGGAACCCTAAACGGGGTGGACATTATTCACTGCCACACCTGGTACACCTCTCTGGCCGGCTGCCTCCTCAAACAGTTGCTGGGCAAGCCCCTGGTGCTCACCACCCATTCCCTGGAGCCCCACCGGCCCTGGAAAGCGGAGCAGTTGGGCGCCGGCTACCAGGTCAGCAGTTGGCTGGAGAAGACGGCCTATGAAAATGCGGACGGCGTCATTGCGGTGTCCCGGGCCATGCAAAGCGACGTGCAGGAACTCTACGGCGTTCCCCGGGAACGGGTGCGGGTTATCTATAACGGCGTCGATATGGCGCGCTACCGGCCCACCCTCAACCAAAGCCTCTTGTATACCTATGGCATCAATCCCGAACAACCTTTTGTGCTGTTCGTGGGCCGCATCACCCATCAGAAGGGCATCATGCACCTGCTCAGGGCGGCGGTGCATTTTCCCGCCGACGTCCAGGTGGTGCTGTGCGCCACCGACCCGGACACCCCGGAGATCGGCCAGGAGATGGCCCGCCGAGTCGAGGAGCTTCAGTCCCAGGGTCAAAAGAAGATTATCTGGATTTCCCGCTTCGTTCCTCTAGAAGACATTGTGGTCCTCTACAGCCACGCCGCCCTCTTCGTGTGCCCGTCGGTTTACGAGCCCTTCGGTATTATTAATCTGGAGGCCATGGCCTGCGGGACTCCGGTGGTGGCCACCGCGGTGGGAGGCATCAAGGAAGTGGTGGTGGACCAGGAAACCGGGCTTCTGGTGCCACTTAAGCCGGGGCACCCGGAAAACTATGACATCCAGGCCGCCAGGGCCTTTGCCCTCAGGCTGGCCGAGGCGGTGAACATCCTCTTGGCGGATCCCGAGAAACGGCAGGCCATGGGAGCCAGGGCCCGGCAACGGGTGTGGGAACTCTTCAGTTGGGAACAGGTGGCCCGGCAGACCGTGGACTTCTACCGGGAGGTAATTGAAGGGGAAAAATTTTAATGGGGGATTGTTGCAGATGGCAGAGAGCTTTTGAGAGTAGGGGCAAGGGGACCCCAGGCCCTCGCCTTCCCCCGCAAAGTCCCCACCCCCCCTTATATGTAGATGCCATCAAATGAGTCTTTTCTGTAGCCGCAGGCTTTAGCCTGCGCCTGCTTGAGAAGAGACGCCTGTGCCCCCACCCATAAGAAGTTTTGACTCCGGAACTTTCTAAAACCAAGTTGCCGCCAACAAGGTAAGTTCATCAACAGAAATGTGGGGGCGCAATTTATGGCGCCCTTTTAGGGCGTGATAAATCACGCCTCTACATAGAAATACCTTTATGAACGCAGATTTGTATAAATTACTTGTTGGCGCGCAACCTTGGATTAATCGGTAGCACGGGC
>CBFDAH010000019.1:0-26729 GCA_965602785.1 uncultured Syntrophobacterales bacterium | reverse complement strand
CAGTGGACCCTGGAGCCCTTCGGCGGCTGCGCCAACTCCTTTGTGCATAACACCGGCTTCCCCCAGGATCAGCTTCCCCGGGGCAAGGGCGGTGACCCCACCCGGTCCGGCGTCTGGTTTGCCGACTTTGTAGCCGGCGAGCAGGGCGCCAACACTCTGCTGGCGGCCCTTTACTGGAGAGATGAGTTTAGCGGTGAGGGCCAGTTCTGCGAGGTGAGCGGCTCTGAGACCCAGATGGACATCCTGGACTTCGACATCTCCTGGTACGGCTTCAACGCCAGCATCAAGGCCCGCACCGGCGGTTGGGACCCCAACCTCAACCAGTACGAGTGGAACCCCTGCCGGGACGGCTACATGATGATCGGCGGCCAGACCGACCGTCTGTGGTACCGCATCGGCATGTGTATCGAGCGGGACTTCCCCCAGTTCGGCCGGCTGATCCACGAAGACCCCATCTTGAAAGAGATGGGGGCCAGAAACGCCCTGGCCATGCTGATCAAAACCTACACCGTCACCACCCGCTGGCTCCGGGACATCAACCGGATTGAGGCCGAGCAGAAGCTCCTGCAGTATGAAGTGGCCGCCGGCCCCATTCTGTTCATCGATGAGGTGGCGGAGTTTCCGCACTTCAAGTATCGCCCTTGGGTTTCCACCATTGATACCGACCACTACGGCACCGTAATGTTCGCGGCATCGCCGAGCGCTTTTCAGATGCGGACGCCGCACCGGACCAAGGTGCTGGGCCGGCCCCTGGGGTATGACACCTATGAGGTCATGCAGAAGTATTGCGGGGTCGGGCAGACCAAAGTCAATGAGCTCAAGGAGAAGGGGGTAATATAATGAAGGAGTGGAGAAAGAAATATAAACACCTGATCGAAGCTCCGCTGGAGGAGCAGTATGGCCCCAAGAGCAATCAAGAGCTCGATGAGATGAAGATGCCCTACGAGGATTACTGCCGGGCCGCCTTCGCTCCGGGCCACGAGATGGGCAAGCCCGACGCTCTGAAGGGCATCCGGTGGATGAGCACCACCATGTATATCTTCACGCCCCACTCCGTGGCCAACCTGGCGGAGATGGGAGCCGAGGTCTACAAGTTCGAAATGCCCCGCATGGGCGACCCCATGAAGCACACCTCGCCCTTCAACGAGTGCTACCTCTATCCCCTGCACGACACCCGGCCCATGACCGGCACCGGTCTTGGTTTTACCAACGCTAACGTCAATGAATATTACGTCAGCATAGACTACCACCTGGAAGACATGAAGGAGCCCTTCTACCGCATCGTCAAGATGTCGGACGGGCTCACCGAGTGCTACCGGCCAGGTACCTTCGACCGCTGGAAACAGGGCTACCGCCAACTCCAAGAGCTCAACCCCCGGTTCATCTATGTCTGGGGCGGCGGCTTCGGATACGGCCCCAAGGTCTTCGGCGGCTCCTACGACATCCTGGGCCAGGCCCACGCGGGTCTTGCTTCGGTCACCGGTATGCATGACTTCATGGGCGGCCACTGCGCCAAGCATTCCAACTGGTGCATTGACTGGTACTCCGGCACCCAGATCACCTACGCCATCCTGTGTGCCCTCCACTGGCGGCGCAAGACTGGCCTCGGCACCATGATCGAGTTCTCCCAGGTGCAGGCGGCCACGCGGGTCCTGGGCCATACCGTGCCCATGTACGGCCGCTTCGGCATCGTGCGCCAGCGCTGGGGCAACTGGGACACCCAGCTTTCGGTCCACGGCATCATCCTGTGCGGCAAAACCGACTTCCCGGATGCCCTCAACCCGCAGGACAAGTTCGATGCCCGCTATACCATGATTTCGGCCTTCCAGGACGCGGACTTCAAGGCCCTGTGCGACGTCATCAAAAAGCCCGACATGTACAGCAAATACATGAAACACAAGGATCGGGTGGAGGCCGAGGCTCAGGTGGACATCTACGGTCAGCTGGAAGACTGGGCCAAGGATAAGACCAGATCAGAGGTGGTCAGGATCCTGCAAGCCGAAGGCCTGCTGTGCGAACCGGTGATGAATGACCGGGAAGTCTATGAGAGTGACCACTACCGGACGCGGGGCACCGTGCGCTGGATAGACGATCCCCTCTTCGGCGACTTTCTGGTCCAGGGTACCTACAGCGCCGGGCTGATGTCCAAGACCCCCAGAAGGCTCTATTGGATCTGGCGGCCGGTGGGCGCGGACAACGTCAAGTTCTTCCACGAGCTGCTGGGCTATCCCATTTCCACGATCCAAGAATGGTACGACAAGGCCTGGATCTAACAGGAGGAGAGCGCTGTGTGTGATATCATCTGGTGCAAAAAAGACGTAGGCGGTAAGCCCTGCAACACCGTCAATTACCTGGATCCGTATTGCTTCTGGAACTGGGAAGGCAAAGTCAACTGTGCCGAATGCGGCGCGGTGTATTACATCCATATGATCCAGGGCCACATGTACAAAGGCCCGGAGGACAGGCCCGGCGAACAGCCTGACACCAGTCCCCTCTATGCCGATAAGCCGTTGGATGGCTATTCGTTCATCACCATGGGCACTGAGGGCCGGACCCGGCCCTTCCAGTGTCTGCCCCGGCATATCTACCTGGGCGTGCCCGACATGGTGAAGTTCAGCACCCGGGGCAAGCCGGTGAGAGGCTGGCGCCCCCAGCCGCCCACAGCCGGTATTGCCGGCACCTTCGGCTTCAACTGGGATCTGAAAAATCTGTCTCCTGATGTCTATGCTGAATATCAGGAGAAGATTGCCAAGGGCGAAGTAGGTGAATGGTAAGACGGACCTGGTAACGACAGAAAGGAGTTGCATATGTCTGTAGATCCAACTGGGTTGACTCCACGTCAATTCCTGGACAAGGTTCTGGAGCCGGAGAAAGAATCAGATCATATTTGCTGGGGTTGTGAATTTCTCAAACCGGTGATCAAAGGCTCCAGTTTCCCGCCGGCGGACATCATCGGCTGGTGCATGAAAATTCACTGGCCCTATTACTGGTGCGTGGCAGACTTCAACGTGGTGAAAAAGTGCTACGCCTTTAAACAAAAGGCCTAACATGCAGGAAAACGTCCGGAAGGAACTCGACTCCCTCGAGGAGATGCTGGTCAACTGGAAGGCAAACTATTTGGGGTTTGCCACGCCCGAGGGAGGGAATGATTTCCTGGTGGAGGATTTCCAGGAAGAGATCACCACCTATATCTCTCCCTACGTGCGCCGGTTGTTCCAGTGCGAGTACATCACTCAAGGGGAGGCGCAAGAGTTCATGGACCACTGCGATAACCAGGTTGAAGAGCTGCGCCACCTGATACGGGAACTGGAGACCCCTCCTGTGAAGCAGGGGGTCTGGCAGAAGTTTGTTGATAACACCCGAAAGGTGTTGCAAAAATAAGGGCGCGGTTTCCACCTGAGTCAGCTCCGTTGGACCAAAGATGGGGTACGGCTCAGGTGGAAATCAACCCCAGCTGTGAATTCAAGAAAAGGAGAGTGAGCATGCCAGCAAAATGCCGCGTTGGTGTCTGCGGATTTGACCCCATGCTCGTTAGGGGCTATGTCAAAACCGGGTTCAGAGCCTTATGGTGGCACATCCCCGATGAGTTATTCGAGGAATTTAATGTAAAACCGGAAGGTCATATTACCGGCAAACTTCTCAAGGTTTATATCGGCAAAACCGGGGAGATGACCCACGAACCCAATGCAGGTTTCCATTGGAGTTTTTCCAAGGAGTCGGGTCTGGCTGTAGTGCTCCCCGGCGAGGATATTGTCAAGTACGAGCTCACGGAGTTTCATTTCATTGAGGTGCTCATTGAGAAGATCAATGATCAGCCGGTCTGGCCGGGCGAGGATAAAGAGAGCACCAAGATGTGGCCCATGGAAAAGATGAAGTTGGGTTACACCGCAGATTACGTCGCTCCGTAAGAAGGCTCGTTATTTCGACTTTGGCGTCCGGGGGCGCAGGTGAGCCCAGGACCGGATGAAAGTCGAAACGAAGCCGAAATTTTCTCCCCCTCCCGTGGAAAACCGCCACGGGAGGGGGCTTTTCTATGGGGCAACGCTTCCCCTTTCTCGAGAAAGTCCTGGCTCATAAACCTGACTTGAGAAAGCCGGCAAATTTGTCTATATTTTATTCTTACCAAAATACGGGAAAAGTGAGCTGATATGACTGAGATCGATAAAGATAAGGACATGCAGGAGTCAACCGAGGAACAACAGTCAATTCCAGATGAGGCGGCGCCTCCGGAAGAGGAGCCGCTACATCCGGGCTGGCAGGATCTGGGCCAGGTCTTAAAGACGACGGATCCCTTTTTTGAAAAAATTCTCTTCATGCTGGCCTATGACTATTCCTCGAATATTTACCTGATCAAAGGGGAGAAGTACCTGAGTATAGTGGACCCGGGCAACGATTACACCAGCTACATGGACCTGTTTCGCCAAGGCTGGTGCCAGCCTCAGGATATTAAAAAGATTGCCCTGACCCATGGTCATCGGGACCATAGTATGGGGGCCTTCGAGCTGTTACGGGCCTATCCCTCCATCGCCGAGAGCGGCGGTTTTGAGCTTATTCTTCACAAAGAGAGTCCCGAGGAGCTCAAGGACGTGGTGAAAAAGTTCAACTGCCGGGTCACCGAGGTGGAAGGTGGGGAAATTATTGATCTCGGCGGCCTGCCCTGGGAAGTGATTTCCACTCCCGGACATACCATCGATGGCCTGTCTTTTTATCATGCCCCCACCAAAACGGCCTTTACCGGCGACACGGTGATGCCGCACAGCATGGGCGAGATTGACGAAAACGCCGGCGGCCGGATGGACCACTATTTATTTGGGGTTAAAGCTTTATTGAAAAAAGATATCGAAAATATCCTCCCCGGACATGGGTTGCCCGTGGCTGAGCATGGGAAACGGGTAATCGAGCTGACCTACGAAAGTCTGATGCTGAAAATCCTGGAGGTGGAGGACAAAATGCCCTGGACCTCCGGAGCCGAGGCCCTGGCGAGGGAGGGGCTCCTGGAGGAGGCGGTCTTTTGCTGCGATAAGGCGCTGGCCACCAACCCCGAGAATATGCGGGCCCTGCAGGTAAAAGCCATGTGCCTGACTGACCTGGCAAGGGGCGAGGACGCCATTGAGGTACTTGATACCATTCTGGCCCGGCAGAGTCAGGATGCTTTTGCCCTGACGCTCAAAGGCAACGCCTTGCTGGGGATGACCAAATATGAGGAAAGCCTGGAGTATTTTGACCGGGCTCTCGAAATCGCCCCGTCCATCCAAGAAGCCCAGGTTTACAAAGGCATGGCTCTCTATCTATTAGGCAGATATGATGACGCCATGGATCTCCCGCTCTTCCGCCAGGAGTTTTCCAGCCACCTCAAGGAAGAGTTGGAGAAGCTCTCCCAGGAAAAGGGTTCTGAGGCTGGTCCTTAAAGGAAGGCTGAGCTCCGGAAAACCCCGAAGGGCTTTTCCCGGCCTAATGCGGGGAAAAAGACATGATTGAATGTCTGATATAGACACTGTGGGTCGATTATTAGACAAAAGCCAGCTAATCAACTAATAGATTAGGTTAGCTGGTTCCATAGGGTCGTATTTTAGACATAAAAGCTGATGTAGAGAAGCAAATCCCTCGGAAATGCAAGGGTATTTCCCTGGCGCATTCTTTGCAGTTATACTAAGGAAAATCCCTAAGAGTTTTCCGTAATCACGGCATTGTCCCCAAAGGCCCCACGTCATGCCGGCGTGGGGTCATTTGTTTTCGCCAGATGGGGTCGATTTGCACTGAATAGCAGGACGAACCGGCGTGATCTCCTCCCGTTCACTATCTCGGGAAAATCATAGCCTGGAATCATATAGCGGCAGAATGGCTCCTCCATCCTCACACTCTACGCTCCTCCTCCTGGTGGCCAACGGCCAGACCCGGGATTTCCTGGTAAACTTCCTGGAAGGTCACGATTATGCTCCCCGGGTGGTGGGAAGTCCCGTGGAGGTCCTGCAAGCCCTGAAAGGACAGCAAAACGCCACGGTGCTCGTGGACTGCAAAACGGTGAGCGCCTATGGTCCGGGCCTGTACGCCAAGATGAAGGTGGCCTGCCCCGCCGGTCGGGTGGTCCTTCTCTGCGACAAGAGCCACCAGGAACACCGGGACTTAGTCAAGGAGGCTATGGACTTAGGGATTTATGGCTGCCTCCTGGTGCCCGTCGCCGAGTGGGAGGTCTTGACCATGGTCCGCCACAGCCAGGTAACCAAACCTCCGGGACGACGCCCTGCCAGAAACCGCGCCAAGCAGTGAGGCCGTGGAGGCTGCCAGGCTTAGGAAACTCCCTCCCCTGAAAACTCCGGCAAAGTGAGCCACAAGGCCCGTCTTTTTTTGCAGACTTCCCTGGAACAGTCGAGATGGTAAAGTGAGACTGTTGTAAATAGTCTTTTAGGAGAGGGATGTTCCCACGGGCTGGGGACGGGTTCTAGTTGTCGTAGTCAATAGGGTCGGGAACCCCGGTGGCCGCAAAGCCCCGGAGACGCAAAAGGCAGGAGGAGCAGCGCCCGCAGGCCTTTTCTTCCTGCACGTAACACGACCAGGTGAGTTCCAGGGGGGCCTGGAGGGAGAGGCCCAGGCGAACGATGCCCCCTTTATCCAAGTGGATGAGGGGGGTTTTTATGTGGATGTGGGTTTCGGGCCGGGTCCCCAGTTCGATGAGGCGATTGAAAGCCTCGAAATAGGCGGGCCGGCAATCCGGGTAGCCCGGGTTGTCCAGGACGTTGGCCCCGATGAACACGGCCTCGGCGCCCAGCACTTCGGCCCAGGCCACCGCGGTGGCCAGGAAAAGGGAATTGCGGAAGGGGACGTAGGTGGAGGGAATGCCGGGGGACTCCTCAGCCCCGGGAGGCACGGTCTGCTTCAGGTCGGTGAGGCTGGAGCCGCCGATCCGTCCCAGGAAGGCCAGGTCGACCTCCTGGATCAGTTTCACCCCGAAAAACGCAGCCTGAGCCCGAAACGCGGTGAGCTCCCGGGTCAGGGTGCGCTGTCCGTAGTTGGCGTGGCAAAAGGCCAGCTCATGGTCCTCACGGGCCACTGCGGCGGCCACGCAACTGTCCAAACCGCCGCTCAACAGGACCACGGCCAGGGGTCTGGGCTTCATACGCCTTGGGCCTCCGGTCCCCAGATGTATTTGTGAAGCTGAAGGTTGAGACGGAGGGGGAGCCGGCTTTGAAGAATCCAGGTAGCCACCTCGGTCAGGGGCACGGTCCCGAATACCGGGGAAATGAGCACCGGCAGGCGGCCTGCCAAACCATGACGGTCAGTCACCTTTAGGGCATAGGTGAAATCGTCCCGGTGGGCGATGACAAACTTCACCTCATCCCGGGGGGACAAGACCTCCAGGTTGGTCCAGAGGTTTTCGCCGCTCATGCCACTCCCCGGGCATTTTATGTCCACGATGCGGCGCACCCTGGGGTCCAATCCCTGAATGGGCAGGGAACCGTTGGTCTCCAGGAGGACTTCCAGCCCGGCCTCGATGAGCCTGCTAAGGAGCAGGGGGGTGGCTTCTTGCAGGAGGGGCTCACCGCCGGTGACCAGCACCAGGCGGGTGGGAGACTCCATGGCGGCTTGCACCAGTGATTCTAATGAGGTCTCTTCCCCGCCTTCATAAGCGTAGGTAGTATCGCACCAGTGGCAGCGCAAGTTGCAGCGGGCCAGCCGGATGAAAAAGGCCGGCAGACCAGCCAGGGTGCTTTCCCCTAAAAGGCTGGTGAAGGTCTCCCAGACGATGAGGTGCATGGGACGCTGAGAAGGTGGCGCTAAAAACTTAACACAAGGGGCCTTCATCCTCGAAGACCAGCTCGATGGACTCCACCCCCTGGCCTCCGGTAAGGCGGGCCAGATTGCCGCACACCGGGCAGCTCACTGCCGGAAGAAGCTCGTGCGCGTGGGTGTGCTCGTCCACTGGAAAGGGCGCGATACAATGGCAGCTGGAACACTCCCGCATGACGGGGGTGACCGTCAGGGTGAGTCGGGAATTCTGCAAGGGGGTTCCCTGGGCCAGGATTTCAAAAGCCTGGCGGGCCGCAGCTTCGGAGTGGATATCCAGAACGCCCAGCTTCAGAACCACTTCCGCCACCGGGGTGGAGTCCCCTTCTTGATTTAGCCGCTCTAAAATGGCCTTGATGATTTCTTCCATCAAAGAGTATTCGTGCATAGGTACTGTCAACCTTTGTTGTGATGTCTCGACAATCCCCCACTATTTGACAGCATATCCACTCCGGGAGCAAGACGCAAGTGCTGAAGGCGTGAAGGAAACTGAACCCCGGCGTCCAGAATGATCCGGAGTCACCAGCCACAATTTTAAGTTTCCTGGGAAGCTGCATCCGGTCAAGTTAGGTTCTCTCTATAAAAAAAACCTTTTCATTGGCCTGGCCGGCACGTTCCGAACTTAACCGAGAGGAATTAAACCACTTGTTTGGAACAAGGCCTCTCCCGTTCCTTTCTAGACAACGGGAGACCCGCCACTGTGCTACTTTTCACATGATTTTTTCATTGCTTTCTCGGTCTGGGTCTCCTAAGATACAAACGCTATTGGAGACGGCGATGAGTACCCCGGGGATGCCCCTGGCGGTGAAGCCGGTGGCGAGCCTGATTCTGGCCCGGGATGACCTCACCGAGCCATTACTGAGACGCCTGGCGGGTTACTTCGGCCCGGTGGATCTGGTGGGGCCCCTCTGGCCCTTCACCATCACCAACTACTACGCCCGGGAAATGGGCGAGGCCCTTGGGCGGCGCCTGGTGTCCTTTCTCCACTTGGCTAGTCCGGCTCACCTGCCTGACTGGAAAATCTTCGCCACCTTCTTGGAGGAACGCTTTTCTCTGGGGGGCCGCCGCCTGGTGAATCTGGACCCCGGCTACGTGGCCAGGGAACGGCTGGTTCTGGCCACTGGCAAGAACTACGCTCACCGTATTTATCTGAACCAGGAAGTCTATGGGGACCTTACCCTGTTGTATGAACAGGGTAAGTTTCAAGCCCTACCCTGGACCTACCTCGACTACGCTCAGGGAAGCTTGCCAGAACTGTTGACCCTGGTGCGCCAGAAATACTTGTGGCAACTCAAGCAATTGGCCAAACGATGATCAAGAGCATGACCGGTTACGGCCGGGGAGAGGTGGAAGCTGGGGGCCTGAAGTGGGTGGTAGAGCTGAAAAGCGTCAACCACCGCTTTCTGGAGGTATCCCCCAATTTGCCCCGGCACCTCTGGGCCCTGGAGGACCGGATCCGCAAGCTCATCAAGAGCCGCCTGGCCAGGGGGCGGGTGGATTTCCAGCTTAGTTGGGAGGGCCGGGTCGAACGTCCGATGACGCTGCGGTTAGACGACAGCATGGTGGCGGAGGTCCGGGGGCTGTTCACCGAGTTGGCGGCAGCCCTGCCGGAGCCGGAGCCTCTGCGTCTCAGGCACCTGCTCCACTTTGCTGATCTCATAGTAGCCAGGGAACGGCAGGCCCAGGACATCGAGGAGATCTGGGGGGCCATTTCCCAGGCATTGGCCCAGGCCCTGGATGCCCTTGAGGTCATGCGGGGCAATGAGGGAGCTGCCCTGGCCGAAGAGATGCTGGGTCACCTGGACCTGAGCCGACAGGAACTCCATCGCATCCAGGCTCAAGCTGAACTTTTACCTGGCCTCTGGCTGGAGAAGCTGAAAACCCGGTTGGAGGATCTTCTGGCCGAGGTCGTTCCCGTGGACGAAGGCCGCCTCGCTCAGGAGGTGGCTATTCTGGCGGAACGCAAGGATATCCGTGAGGAATTGGCCCGTCTGGAAAGTCACGTGACCCAGTTTCACGAGGCCCTGGCCGGCCCCGGGCCCGTGGGCCGCAAACTCGAATTTATGCTGCAGGAAATGCTTCGGGAGACCAACACCATCGGGGTCAAAGCCGGCGATCTGGACATCGCCCAGGCGGTCCTGGCCATCAAGGGTCATATTGAGCGCCTCCGGGAGCAGGTGCAGAATGTGGAATGAGGAATACCAGGGGGATGTATGGATGGTCGCTTGATCAATATAGGTTTTGGCAATACCGTGGTCTGTAATCGGGTGGTGGCGGTGATCATGCCCCATTCGTCACCCAGTAAACGCCTGCGGGAGGAGGCGCGCCAGACCCAACGTCTGGTTGACGCCACCCATGGCCGTAAGACCCGGTCCATCATCGTCACAGACAGTAACCACATTATCCTGTCGGCGGTGCATACCGATACCCTTTCCCAGCGCTTAAGCGGCAATCACGGGCCTCCCCGGGCCGAGGCGGACCTCAGAGAGGGTTAGGTGCCGGAGGAGATCTTCATCGTTAGCGCACCTTCCGGGGCGGGTAAGAGCACTCTCCTCAAGCGGCTTTTGGACTCTGTCCCCGGTTTACGCTTTTCCATCTCCTATACCACCCGTCCGCCCCGCTCCCAGGAGTCCTCCGGCCGGGAGTATTTTTTCGTCACCCCCGAGGAGTTTTACCGTCTCAGGGACCAGGGTGCCCTCCTGGAGTGGGTGGAGCAGTTCGGCTATTTCTACGGCAGTTCCCGGGACTACGTGACCCAGAGCCTGGCTGAGGGGTTCGGCGTGGTCTTCGACATAGACGTTCGGGGGGCCAAAGCCCTGAAAAAGACTTTTCCTGGCGCTACGTTCATCTTTGTCCTGCCCCCCAGCCTGGAAGTCCTGGAGCAGCGCCTCCGGGACCGGGGGGAGTTGAGCTCCGAGGAACTGGCCAGACGCCTGGCCCAGGGACAGCATGAACTGGAGGAGGCTCACTGGTATGATTTCCTGGTGGTCAACGACGAGCTCGAGACCGCCCTGACAAAGCTGCAAGCCATCGTAATCGCCAACCGCTGCCGCACCACCCGCCTCTGGCCCAGCTTGGCCCAGCGCTTCGGTTGCTGAGCCACCCTGCCTGACGTTTTTTTCCCCTGGCAAGTCTGGTATGATGAAAGTAATACAAGGTTTATTTCCTTAATTGCCTGAAGGGCCCGGGTGCCAAGCCACACCTGGTAAGCCGGGGAGAAATTGCCGCCTCTCTGCCAGGCAAAGCTCAGCCCGGCAACGACCTGGTGGGAATGCCAACCTGAGGAGGCGGATGTTCCCATGATTGTTAGGCCAAGAACGTTTTCCTGCTAATGTTTGGTTTCAGAAAATTTTTAAACAAGTTTGAGACGATAACTCCCCCTGCCCTGGTGGGAGGGGTTTGGAAGAAGGGGGAAACAATTTCGCGTCAATCTGAAATTTTTCCACCCGCACCCCCGCCCAAGAGGAGGTCTCCTCATGGCTGACACGTTGGCCCGTCCCTTAGATAACGAATGCCTGGAGTCCATGGCCCAGGAACACTGCCGGGAAATCTGCCTGTTCAATGAAATCGCCACCATCACGGCCCATACTCTGGATCTCCAGGAGATTGCCCATTTAGCTCTGGAGGCGGTTCTGGACTTTTTCGAGATCGAAGCTGGGCTTCTCCTCCTGTGGGACCCTGAGCGGCAACGCCTCACCTCGGTGGCAGCCCGGGGCTTTCAGATGGATTATCTGGACTGGACCGGCACAGGAGAGCTGGAGAAGATGATTGGCCCCTACCTCTCCCGGACCACCCAGCCCCTGGTCATCCTGGACATCGACAAGGACCCGCGCCTGGCCACCTCCACGTTTTCCGAGGCCATCCGCCACGACCCGCGATTCCGATCAGTGGTGAGCATCCCCTTGAAATACCGGGAAGAAGTGAACGGCTTTCTCAACCTGGCGGCCACGGGCCCCGGCGCCTTCCAACCCTATCCGCCGTATTTTTACACCATTTTAGGCAACCAGATCGGCCTGGCCATCGCCAACGCCCGGCTCTACCACCACCTGCGGCGCTCCGAGCGGCGCTACCGCCGCATCTTCCAAGGCTCCCTGGACATGATCTTCATCACCGACGCCACCGGCCAGCTTCTGGACCTGAACCCCGCCGGACTGACCCTCCTTCGCCTGCCCCCGGAGGCCCAGGGGGCCTTATTGCCCAATCTCCAGGACATCTTTCGTGATCCTCAGGAATGGGAGGCTTTCCAGGCCCAGGTGGAGCAGGAGGGCTACGTCCGGGATCTGGAAGTCAACCTGAAGCAAGCGGACGGGGGCCGGATGCCGGTCCTCCTCACCGGCATCGTTCGCCGGGACCGGGAAGGCCGGGTCGCGGGCTATGAAGGCATCGTCAAGGACATCACCGAGCGTAAACGAAGCGATCTGGAGATTCTCCGGGAAAAGAAGACCACCGAAGGCATCCTGGAGGGTCTGCCCATTCCCACCTTCGTCATTGATCGCCAACACCGCATCCTTTACTGGAATCAGTCCTGCGAAAAGCTCACCGGCCTCTCCCGGACGGAGATGGTGGGAAGCCACCGTGACTGGCTGCCCTTCTACTCCCACGAGGGGCCTTCCATGGCTTCTCTGGTGGTGGAGCAGAACTTCAAGGCCCTGGAAACCTTTTATGGGACCAAGAATTTGAAGCGGTCCCCCAACTTGCCGGTGGCCTTCGAAGCGTATGAGTACTTCCCTGATTTTCGCGGCTCTGAGCGCTATTTTTATAATACCTCCTCCCTCATCTATGACGAGCAGGGCCAGATCCAGGGAGCGGTGCAGGCCATCGTGGACGTCACCGAGCGGGAACAGTTGGCCCATGAGCTCAAATACTCCGAGGAAAAATTCCGTACCCTGGTGGAAGCCTCCCTGGACGGCATCGTGCTGCACCGGGACCTGAAATTATTCTATGTTAACCAGGCCTGCCTGGATATGTTCGGCTATGACCAGCCCCAAGACATGTTGGGCCGTCATCTGGCGGAGTTCATTGAACTGCCCTACCAGCAGGCCGCGCCCCGGCGTCTGGCCCACCTGCTGCGGGGCGCCTCCCGCCCCCGGGTCTTTGAAATGAAGGGGATACGCCAGGACGGCCGCAAGTTCGACCTGGAGGTGATTTCCTTCCCCACCACGTATGACGGCCAGCCGGCGAGCCAGACCCACATCCGGAACATCACTCACAAAAAGCACCTGGAGGAGCACCTGGCCCGCACCGACAAACTGGCCTCTCTGGGGCAACTGGCCGCCGGGGTAGCCCACGAAATGAACAACCCCCTGGGGTCCATCACGGTCTTGAGCTATTTACTCCTCGAGGACCTGGAGCCTGAGCGCCCGGAACGGGGCCAGGTGGAAAAAATCGTCAAAGAGGCTGCCCGGTGTAAGGAAATCGTCCAGGGGCTGTTGGAGTTCTCCCGCCACATGCCCTCCCGCATGATTCCCCTGAACGTCAATAGCGTCCTGGGGGAAGTCATTTCTCTGGTGGGCGATCATCTTAGCTTCCAACATATTGACCTGGTCCAGGACTTCACCCCCGATCTTCCCCTGGTGCTGGGGGACAAAAACCGGCTGGAGCAGGTGTTCATCAACCTTCTGATGAACAGCAGCGAGGCCATGGACGGCATGGGGCGCCTGGCAGTGTCCACCTACCTGCACCCAGGGGGCAATCGGATCCGCATAGCCTTCACGGATACGGGTCCCGGCATCCCCACCGGCCTCCTGGGGCGTCTCTTCGACCCCTTTTTCACTACCAAGGGAGTGGGCAAGGGGGTGGGCCTGGGCCTCTCCATCAGTTACGGCATCATCGAGAAACACATGGGCCGCATTTTCGTGGAAAAGACAGACTCGGAGGGCACCACCTTCGTCATTGAACTCCCCGTATTCATTGAGGCCCGGGATAAGCAGGCCTCTTGATGAGCCTTTGGGTCCCAGGGACGCTCCCCTAAAAGCGCGCTGCGGTGAGGCTGCCGGCCAGCACCTGTCACCTTGAGGCCGCCTTTAGGCCATGATTTTCCGGAATGTCATCTTCCTCCGGGGCAGGGCTGGGTCGCCGCAGATAGCGGGAAAAGTTTAATGAAAAAAAGCACAAAACGAACCGCTGGTTTCCTCTTTGATCTGCGGCTGCACTACCGGCAGGCAACACTTGGCGGTTCCCCCGGTGTAGAAATGATAAGGCCTTCCGGCCTGGAATTTTTCTTGTCGGGGAGATGGTGAAAAAGATTGACTTGGGGGTATGCCTGTGATAGTTAGGCACATGTGAAAAGAATCATTTAGTCTCTCCCGGGGAAGATTTCAGGCTAATTTGAAAGAAGACACCAAAAAGTTTTTAAAAGAGCTCATGTCGGGAGGCTACAAAGCCTCTGCCATCGGAATGTCATTGGTCCTGGCCATTGTCATCGGTGGCGGCCTGGGCTATCTCATGGTGGAATACACCGGGAAGACCTACTGGTTCTATATCGGCTTGATCCTGGGCATCATCGCCGGCTTCCGCAACCTGTATATCATGGGCAAGAAGTACGAGAAGTGAGGGGCGAGTGGAACTTCTCTCCCCCCGCACGCTGAAGCTGGCCAACTGGAGTATTCTGGCCCTACTCGTAATTCTGGGGTATCTCTGGCAGGGGCAGCAGTTTGCCCTGGGTGTTTTGGTGGGAGGCTTGCTGGTGGTCGTCAACTTCCACTGGCTCCACCGCAACCTCAAGGGTTTGCTGGAAGTGGTCCCAGAGTTGCCGGAGGGCCAGCGGGGCCAGTCCAAGGCATTTTTCGCCGCCCGCCAACTTTTGCGGTTTTTTGTGGCGCTGGTGGTGTTATTTGTGCTTCTGCGCCAAGACTGGATCAATGTCATCGGGCTGGTGGTGGGGCTCTCCACCACCGTCCTGACCCTTATGGTGGTTGCCGTCATTGAGGTGATCAAGCTTAAGAAGAAGGAGGCCAATCCATCTCATGGAACACCCCATTCTATTTCTTGACTTGCTGACCGGGGCTTTTAATCTGCATATTCCACCCCATGTCACCTATACCTGGCTGGTTATGCTCATGTTGCTGGGTCTGGGATTCATGGCCAGCCGCAGCATCAGCCTTGTGCCGGCAGGGGCTCAAAATGTCTTTGAACTAATCATTGGTAGTCTGGAAGAGTTCATGGTGGAGATCACCGGCGAAGAAGGTCGCAGCTTCTTCCCCTTCATCGGAACCCTTTTCGTCTTTATTCTGTTCTGCAACCTGATGGGTTTGATCCCGGGGTTCTTCTCCCCCACGGCCAACATCAACACACCGTTGTCCATGGCCCTGTGTACCTTTATTTTCACCCATTATTTGGGGATCAAGTACCACGGGTTCAAATACGTCAAACATTTCGTGGGGCCCATCCCGTGGCTGGCGCCGCTGTTCTTCCCCATCGAGGTCATCGGCCACTCCGCCCGAGTCCTCTCCCTGACGTTGCGTCTCTTCGGCAACATCATGGGTGAAGACCTGGTTCTGGCCATTCTGTTACTTCTGGCCGGCCAGTTCCTGGCGCCGCTTCCCATGATGTTCCTGGCGGTGTTCACCAGCACGGTGCAGGCGTTCATTTTCACCCTGCTGTCCATGATGTACTTTGCCGGGTCCATGGAGCACGCCCACTAATATTGGAAGAAGGCCACATTAAACATATCTGGTAGGAGGTTTCTGAAATGGTAAGAATCGGTTTGGCAGTGCTTTTCACTCTGGTTTGGGCTTCTCTGGCTCTGGCGGCTGAACCTGCAGGCGGCGCGTCTACGGCCGGCCTGGGTAGCTTCTTCAGCTATGCGGTTATGGCGGCCGGCTTCGGCATGGGCATCGCCGCGTTCGGTACCGGCATCGGCCAAGGCATCGCCATCAACAAGTCGGTGGAAGGTATTGCCCGCAACCCCGAGGCTTCCGGTAAAATCACCGTGACCATGCTTATCGGTCTGGCCATGATCGAGTCTCTGGCGATTTACGCCCTGGTCGTGGCTCTCATCATCCTCTACGCTTACCCGATGACCAAGCCCATTGCTGCGGCTCTGGGATTAAAGGTCTAACGACCCGTACCTGGCGGGGGGGCGTATGCCCCCCCTTTCAACATCTGCGCTTTTTATGTAAAAATAAACTGTTGGTTAGCCTTTGCTGAGAGCTAACGTATGCGCTCACCGATGAAATTTTCCAAAATACCCACGGCCACCATTACACGTTTGTCTATTTATTCCCGCTACCTGGAGGCCCTGGCCCAGGAAGGCGTGAAGATCATCGCCTCCGATAAGCTGGCGGAAAAGTGCGGCATCAACCCTGCGCAAATCCGCAAGGATCTTGCCTACTTCGGCGAATTCGGCATCCGGGGCGTGGGGTACTTTGTCAAGGAACTGCTCTTTGAGATCAAGCGCATCCTGGGGCTGAACAAGATCTGGAAAATGGCCCTCGTGGGCATCGGCAATCTGGGCTCGGCCCTCCTGGCCCATCAAAACTTCATCCGCCAGGGTTATGAGTTCGCCGCGGTTTTCGACGTGGACCCGGACAAGGTGGGGCGGCGCCTTCCCAGCGGCCAGGTCATCCACCACGTGGACGACCTGGAGAAGGTGATACAGGAGAACGACATCGAAATCGGGGTCATCGCCACCCCGGCCGGCAAGGCTCAAGCCGTTTCCCAGCGCCTCATCCAGGCCGGCATCAAGGCCGTCTTGAACTTCGCCCCCACCCAGCTCCAGGTGGTCGAAGGCACGGTGGTGGAAAACGTTGACTTCACCGTCAAACTGGACAATCTGGCCTATCACCTCACCATGGGGAACGCTTAGAGCCAGAAGAAAATTTTTAGGGGGGGCGGCGGGGACCACCGGTCCCCGCCTTTTTTTTCGCACCAGGGAGCAGCAGCCCCTGCCCCCATTCCTTCTGCCAGCTTGCCCGAGGTTTCCTTTAAGCCCCACCGGTTTGTCCTTCTCCCACAGTTTAATGATGAGGGTTGAAAAAAAAGCTTGACAAGCGGGGGGTGCCGCTGTATGTATTTAAGCAACAACTTAAACACTTAATAAGGCGTAGGGATTCATGAAGTTTGAAGCCGTCGAAATGCTCAAGGTTTTAGCCGTGGAAACGCGGGTGAAAATCATCGAGCTCCTCAAATCTAAGGGCCCCACGGGCTCCAAGGAAATGGCCGGACTGCTGGGTATTACGCCCGCCGCGGTATCCCAACATTTGAGGTTGTTAAAACATGCTGGTCTGGTCAGGCGGGAGCGCCAGGGCTACTGGATTCCATATTCCCTTAATGAGGAGGCCTTGGAGCGCTGTGGACAACAGTTAGCCGAGATTTGCACCTGCGGCTGCGAGGGTACCGGTAGGTGGCAGGAACAAGAACTGGCAAAGGCAAGTTTGGAGGCGCTGAAAGTGTTTGAACAAGAGCTACAAAAAGAACTTAGGCAGGTCCAGGAGCGGATCAGGGAAAAGAGTGAATAAAGGGATAAAAATTTTTTTGAAAAATTAATTAAGTAATTATTTAAATACTATAAAAGAAAGGAGGTGAGGAAGATGTCAGAAAAAAAGGGTCAATGTGGCTGTGGCTGTGGTTTAAAACAGGACGTTACCAAGGCCACGCAAGACAAGCAGGAGGCTGAGAAGGTCAAAGAATCCAAATAAGGTTTGGCCTTAGGCTTCCGAGGGGGCGAAGGTTAGAGAGCGACCCTTCGCCCCCTTTTCGTTCAAGGAGGTTAACCATGAATATCGTAATCCTGTCGGTTTGCCAATTCTTTCACCTCTTGGCAACAGTGGTCTGGATCGGGGGGATGGCTATGATCCTCTTGGTGATCCTACCCGGGGCAAGAAACTCCCTGGACGCCAAGAACATGGGGGGGATTATGAAAGAGGTCGCCAGTCGCTTCACGCCGTTGGCGAATGCCAGCATCGTGATCCTGGTGATTACCGGATTACTAATCGGTCATGTTGAGAAGGGCTTCTTCGGGTTTGGGACTTGGGAAACCCAATGGAAGGCGGTGCTGGTGCTGAAGCACCTGGTGGTGGCGGCCATGGTGGCCATACACTTTTACCGCGGCATGCTTTTGCAGCCGCGCATCGCCAGATTGGCCTCTCAGGCGAATACCTCATTCCAGGTTCCGAACCTGCAG
Source organism: uncultured Syntrophobacterales bacterium (assembly GCA_965602785.1). Lineage (GTDB taxonomy): Bacteria > Desulfobacterota > Desulfobaccia > Desulfobaccales > 0-14-0-80-60-11 > JBGSLA01. Next base: position 8,824 of record CBFDAH010000019.1, on the reverse strand, counting down.
AAGTTTTCCCTGAGACTCGTGAAAATAAACTTTGGTTTCGGGATTTTTGTCCTTTTGCTAAGCGGGATATTATCATCTCTGTAACGACCACGAAATTCCTTTTGGCCGACACGATGCAAAGCAGGCAAGGGCTGTTTCCGAGCGTTATTTCAGTAGATGCTGCAGAAAGCGGCCGGTGTGGGACTCCGGGTGGTGCACCACTTCCTCCGGGGTCCCGGCGGCCACCAATTCCCCCCCTTTATCTCCCCCCTCAGGGCCTAAATCAATCAGGTAATCCGCGGTCTTGATGACCTCCAGGTTGTGCTCGATGATGATCACCGTGTTTCCCGCCTCCACCAGGCGGTTGAGCACCTGGAGGAGCTTGTCGATGTCCGCCAGATGCAGGCCCGTGGTGGGTTCGTCCAGGATATAGAGGGTGCGGCCCGTGGCCCGTTTTCCCAATTCCCGGGAGAGCTTCAGGCGCTGGGCCTCGCCGCCGGAGAGGGTGGTGGCTGACTGCCCCAGTTGCACATAGCCCAGCCCCACGTCCGCCAGGGTCCGCAACCGGTCCCGGAGGGTCGGCACCGGCCCGAAGACCTCCAGGGCCTGTTCCACGGTGAGCTCCAGGACGTCGGCGATGGTTAAGCCCTTGTAGCGGATCTCCAGGGTGCTGGGGTTGTAACGCTGGCCGTGGCAGACCTCGCATCTGACGTAGACGTCGGGAAGGAAATGCATCTCGATTTTGTTGATGCCCTCCCCCCGGCAGGCCTCGCAGCGCCCCCCTTTGACGTTGAAGCTGAAACGCCCCGGCTTGTAGCCCCTGAGGCGGCCCTCCGGCACCATGGAAAAGAGCTCCCGGATTTTCGTGAAAACCCCGGTGTAGGTGGCTGGATTGGAACGGGGGGTGCGGCCGATGGGGCTCTGGTCAATGTTGATCACCTTGTCCAGCTCCTGCTCACCGTTCAAGTGGTCGTAGGGGGCCGCGGGGATGCGGGCCCGGTAGAGCTTCTGTCTCAAGGCCTGATACAGGGTGTCCATGGTGAGGGTGCTCTTGCCGGAGCCCGAGACCCCGGTGACGCAGGTGAGCACACCCAGGGGAAATCCCACGGTGAGGTCCTTGAGGTTGTGGCCCCGGGCCCCTTCTATATTCAGCCATGATTTGGCCTGCCGGCGCTGGGCCGGGACCATGATATCCAAGCGTCCTGACAGGAACAGGCCGGTTAGAGAAGTCTCATGGCGGATCAGCTCCGAGGGCGGCCCGCCAAAAACAATCCAGCCCCCCTCCCGGCCGGCCCCAGGCCCCATGTCTACGATGTAGTCCGCCGCCCGGATGGTGTCGGGGTCGTGTTCCACTACGATGACGGTGTTCCCCAGGTCCCGGAGCACCTTCAGGGTGGCAAGCAGACGCTGGGTGTCCCGGGGATGCAGGCCGATACTGGGCTCATCCAGGATATAGAGGACGCCGGAAAGTTTCGAGCCGATCTGGGTGGCCAGGCGGATGCGCTGGGCCTCTCCTCCGGCCAGGGTGGCGGTGCCCCGCTCGAGGGTGAGGTAATCCAGGCCCACCTCCAGGAGAAACCCCAGACGCTCGCTGATTTCCTTCAAGACCCGCCGGGCGATTTCCTGCTGTCGGGGCGTGAGTTCCAGGTGGCTGAACCAACCCAGGGCCCGGGCCACGCTGAAACGGGTCACCTCGCTGATGTCGGCCCCGCCGATTTTTACCGCCAGGGCCTCCCGGCGCAGGCGGGCCCCCTGGCAGTCGGGGCAGGGGCGCACCGTCATATACTGCTCGATCTCATCCCGCACAAAAGAGGAGTCGGTTTCCTGATAGCGATCTTCCAACCAGGAGATAATGCCGGGGAAAGGGCGGGCTTCGTGAATGCGCCGGCCGCCGTAGTCATAATAGAATTTGATGAGCTGACCCTGGGAGCCATACAGGATGGCGTGTTGCACCTCATCGGACAGGTCCTGGAAGGGAGTATGCACCGAGAAGTGATAGTGTTTTTCCAGGGCTTCCAGCATTTGCTGGTGGCGCAGGGTGTGGCGGTGGGCCCAGGGCCGCACCGCTCCCTCCCGGAGGGACAGTTCCGGGTTGGGCACCACCAGATCGGCGTCCAGAACCATGCGGGTGCCCAGGCCGCTGCAGGCCGGACAGGCGCCCTGGGGGCTGTTGAATGAGAAGAGCTGCGGGTTGATTTCGGGCAGGCTGACGTTGCAGATGTCACAGGCGAACTTTTCGCTGAAGAGCAGCTCCTCGCCGCCGGCTACGGCCACCCGCACCGTCCCTTCCGCCAGTTTCAAGGCCAGCTCCAGGGAATCGGTGAGGCGGGGAGGGAGATCTGCTTTGATAATGAGCCGGTCCACCACCGCCTCGACGGTGTGGCGCTTGTTTTTGTCCAGGGTGGGAAGTTCCTCCAGGTCAAAAATCTCCCCATCGACCCGGACCCGGCTATAGCCTTCCCTGGCCAGGCGCTCCAGGAGCTTCAGGTGTTCCCCTTTCCGGTTCACCACCACCGGAGCCAAGACGGTGATGCGGCTCCCCGGGGGGAGATCCATGATTTGGTCCACCATTTGAGGCACGGACAAGGAAGCGATGGGCCGGCCGCACTGATAGCAGTAAGGTGTCCCCACCCGGGCGAAGAGCACCCGGAGATAGTCATAGATTTCAGTGGCAGTGGCCACGGTGGAGCGGGGATTCCTGGAGGCGCTGCGCTGCTCGATGGCGATGGCGGGGGAGAGGCCCTCGATGTATTCCACGTCCGGCTTGTCCATAAGTTCCAGGAACTGCCGGGCATAGGCCGAGAGACTCTCTACGTAGCGCCGCTGCCCTTCGGCGTAGAGAATGTCGAAGGCCAGGGTGGACTTTCCCGAGCCGCTCACTCCGGTGATGACGATGAAGCGGTTGCGGGGTAATTCCACGTCAATGTTTTTCAGGTTGTGCTCCCGGGCACCCCGGATGAGGATATGCTCGGTGGGCAGCGCGCCTACCGGCAGAACCTGGGAGACAGCCTTAGGGAAAGGCGAATCAGGGAGAGGATTTCCCGGAGGCGCCGCTGATTTTGGCGTGAGGCGTGGCCCCCGAGGCTTTGGGCTTGCGGCCCCGCTTCTTTTTGATGTCATAGTGCACAAACTTAAGCCCTTGGGCCCGACCGGCGCCCCCCGGCCAGAGGAGGGGGCCGTCTCCCAGAAGGCGGGTTATTTCCGCCAGGGTCATGTCCAGACAGGCCGGGGGGATCACTTTCACTTCCAACTTCAGTCCCCGGGCGTTCCGGTTCTTTTCCTTGGCCATGCAAATTTCCTTAGGTGACAGGCGTGGTTTAGTTGCCTAATTTTCCGGGCTCGGCTAGCCAACCCCAACTAATAAATATATCCTTTCCCCGGCACGATTGCCAAGAGTGAATATATTTTTTAGTAAGGGGGGAAAACAGGGATGCCCCGAAAAAGGCACCTGGCTCAGCGTCTAGGTGAGAGAGGAGAGCAGCTATTGCAAAACCTATTTTTCTGTCATCCTGAACAAAGTGAAGGATCTCAACTAATTGAAAATGATAGATTCTTCGCTTCGCTCAGAATGACATTTTTGGAGAATTGGAAGTTTTGCAATAGCTTCGAGGGATTACCGTTGGAAGTCCTTGGCCACCGAATATCGCACTTTGTTGGCCTTCTCGCCGTTGTGCTCCAGGATGCCGGCCTGGAGGAGATTGTTGAGATAGGCCCAGGCCGTCTTTTTGTTAACCCTGAAGCGCGCCTCGAAGTCCAGAAGGCGGAACCAGTCTCCCTGGGTTTCCAGGAGAAACTCCTCCAGGATGGGGGTGGTGAGCTTGCGACGTCCTTTGGGGATGAGAGGTAGTGCCTCCAGGGACTGCCGCAGCTCCTCGATGCGGATGGCCTCCTGCGGTGGACTAGGCGGCGCCGCCACCTTGAGGGTGACCTTTCCACCCAGCCAGTTTTCCCTGGAGTGCTCAAAATAATGCTGGACGTGTTCTTCGATGAGGTTGAGCAGGCGAAAAAACTGGGACAGGGTTATCTGGCCGGCCAGGCGGGTGGCTAAATAATTTTTAGCCTGATGGCGGATGAAGGAAACTCGCTCCATAGTGCTGCTCGGAAGCTTTTCCGCCTCATGGAGGACCTGGAAGAACATGCCGGCCACGAGCGTAGTATCCAGGGACTGGGCCTTGGCTTGATACTGTGAGAGGCTTTCCTCCGCCCGGAAAATCCCGCCGCTGAGGGCGAAGGCGGTGAAGTCTTCGGCAAAGGTACCCAGCTTTTCCGGCCGGCCTGCTTTTAAAACTTCCCTGGTCAGGGTGCGAACCAATTCCACTTGGTTTTCCCGATTCATCCCTTGGCCCTCCTTAAAAAAATCCACCACTTATTTTAGACACATAAAGTTCTATAAGGCAATCCCCTAAGTAAAATTACCTATAAAAAATAAGTAAAAATATGAGGGGAAAACCCTGACCTGGATGGATGAAGGGAACAAGGGGGCGGGAAGGCCCATCTCCGGAAGTCCGGCGCCGACTCAGGGTAGCTCGATTCTCTGGATCAGACGCCCTCGGGCTCATATCTAATACCAAGCTACGTTCATAAAGGCATTTTCCTGTAGGGGCCTGATTTATCAAGCCCTGAGGGCGCCATGAATTGAGCCCCTAAATTGCTCTGGGTGAACATACCTTTTTGACGGCAACTTGGGATAAGAGAAAATTTCCTCTGAAAAACAGGGGGGAATGGGGGCCACACTCCCGCCAGGAGCGTTTCCCAGGTGAGAAGAGGGCCAGGGGGCGGGCCCTCGCGGTCCCCCGGCCCTTTCTGTCAACTGCTTTTTCCCACCGCAGTGGGTCAGGTGGCCTGAGGCGTGGTGGCCTCTAATTTTTCCTTCAGCTCCTGGGGATCGCTCGTCGGCGGCTGGCAGGTGAAGTGATGGCAAACGTAGGCTACCGGTTCCGAGCCCTTGGGTTGGTAATCACGGCTGGCCGGGGCCAACTCCTCCAACCGGGTTGGGTCTCCAGGGTTTTTCAGGAGCAGCTGTCGCTCCGGGAGGAAGCGGTGATAGACTTCGGTGAGCAGGTCCTCCATCCGGGCATGTGTGGGGTCACCCACCAGGACCACGTCCAGGGGCGGCAGCAAGGAGAGGCCGGCTACAGTAAGGTAATGGGAAAAGCCCCAGGGATTCTGAGCGGCCTGGTGCTGGAAGCGGCGCAGGATGGCCTGATACCGATCTCGATAGCGCTCCTCTCCGGTGAGGCGCCAGAGGCGCCAGGTGACTCGGGCGGCCAGGGAATTCCCGGCCGGAACAGACTGGTCGTAGGCGCTCTTGCCGCGCACCAGGGTGGCCTCTTGATCCCGGGCCACGTAAAAGTAGGCGCCATCCTCAGGATCCAAAAAGAGGTCTTCCATGTGGTCCACGAGGCCCTTGGCGGTCTCGAGCCAGGCGGGGTCGTAGTCGGTCTCGAAAAGGTCCAAACAGGCGTTAGCGAGCCCGGCGCAGTCGTCCAGGAAGGCGGGGATGCTGACCTGTCCCTCGGCCCAGATGCGCATCAGGCGACCATCCCGCCTCATCTCCGTGAGGAGGAACCGGGCCCCCTGGGCCGCAGCCTCATAATACTGGCGATCGCCCAAAGTCTGCGCCCCCTGGGCCAGGGCGGTGAGTATGAGGCCGTTCCAGGCGGTGATGACCTTCTCGTCCCGATGGGGCTTGATGCGGTTTTCCCGGGCGGTGAAGAGGCGCTCTTTGGCCGCCTCCAAAGTCCGGTCTGCCTCGTGGGGATCAAGGCTGAAGCGGGAGGCCAGTTCTGCCATGGTCAAAGGAAGGGTCAGGATATTGTGGCCTTCAAAGTTTCCCGGCCCGGTCACCCCCAGAGCGGCCATCGCCAGGGGCGCCTGGTCACCCAGGACCTCTTCCACTTCCTTCACCGTCCAGACATAGAACTTGCCTTCTTCCCCTTCGCTATCCGCGTCCCAGGCGGAGTAGAAGCCGCCCTGAGGGTCTCTAAGCTCCCGCAGGACAAAATCCAGGGTCTCCCGGGCGATGCGGCGGGACAGAGGGCTCCCGCTGAGCTGATAATGGGCCAAATATAGGGGCACGAGCAGGGCGTTGTCATAGAGCATCTTTTCGAAATGGGGCACTACCCAGGCCCCGTCCACGGTATAGCGGTGGAAGCCGCCCCCTATCTGGTCGTAGATGCCGCCCCGTCCCATCTTCTCGAGGCTCACGGCCACCATCTCCATGGCTTTCGGGTCGCCGGTGCTGCGGTAATGGGTCAGGAAAAAACCCAGTTCCAGAGCACGAGGAAATTTGGGCGCACCGCCAAATCCGCCGTGGGCCTGGTCGAAGTCCTGCTTCAGGCGGTCGGCGGCCTGGCCGAGCTCCGCTGGGGTGAACTCCTGACCCCCACCGGGCATTTCCGCCAGCATTTTGAGGCGGGACTCCACTTCCTGGCCCATTTTCGCCACCGTGTCCTGCTTCTGGTGATAGGCTTCGCTTAGGGCCTGAAGGATCCGGGGGAATCCCGGCAGCCCGCTCCGGTCTTCCGGGGGAAAATAGGTGCCGGCGTAAAAGGGCTTGAGGTCCGGGGACAAAAAGACGCTCATGGGCCAGCCGCCCCGGCCGGTCATGAGCTGCACTGCAGTCATGTAGGTCTCGTCCAGATCGGGACGCTCCTCCCGGTCCACTTTGATGTTCACAAAATGCTCGTTCATGAGAGCGGCAATCTGATCGTTCTCGAAGCATTCGTGGGCCATGACGTGGCACCAGTGGCAGGTGGAGTAGCCGATGCTCAGAAAGATGGGTTTATTCTCCCGGCGGGCCCGCTCCAGGGCCTCCGGGCCCCAGGCGTACCAGTCCACCGGGTTGGTGGCGTGCTGTTTCAGATACGGGCTGGTTTCGTGAACAAGCCGGTTGGGACGGCCTGGTTCGCTCATGATGAGTTTCCTTTAGGGGGAATTTCTACGCTTCCGGCCGGGATGGGGAAAGGCGAGAAGATAGATTTTTCTTAAGATAAGACTGTGAGGGGGAGTTGCAAGGCAAAGCAGGTCTGGAGGGCAGGATATATTGAGATTGTGGCAAATAGCCTTTTGGGAGAGGGGGCCAGGGGTCCCCCGGCCCTCCCCTCAAGATACCTTCGCAACAGTCTCATATTAGGGGGCAAGGGGCCAGGGAGCCCCCAGCCTCCCCCACCACGTGCCATTAAACAACCTTCAAAGTACCGGTCCAGGTCTCAAAGTCGGCTTCCCGGTCGGGGCGCTCATCATCCCGATAAAAGATTACGTAGGTCATGGTTTTCCAACTAACGAAGGAATCATCCTGGGTGGCCTTATTATGCCGGGTGCGCCAGGTGCCGGTGTTCAGGTACACCTGCTCCAGGGGAATGCTGGGGATGGAACGCAAAGGCACCACCAAAGGTTCGTGGGTGTGGCCGTAAACCACGTACCTGATGCGGGAGTCCAGTCCCAAGAATTCTTTCGGGGAAGCTTCTTGGAGATCATCCCCGTAGAAAAGTTCCTTGGCCTTCTCCGCCAGCGACATTAATCTTTCCGTTGGGAAAATCTTGAATTTCTCCAATACAAAGAGAACAGCCTGGATGCGGTCAGCCTGATCAAAAGGATCCAACCACTTATCATGGCGGCCGTACCACAGTCCAACATAGTTCAGATTGTTAAATTTCCGGATAACGTCATCAACAGTATCTTCAATAATTTCCTTGAGACGCCGCTCCTTGTGCACCTGATAGAGGAGCCACGGGATGATGGCGGCAAAAGGCTTGACATTGTCGATCTCCTGGAAATTCCGGATGAGAGCCACCTTCTCCTGGGGGGTGAGCCATGGGAGGGGCTCCAGACGCTTCTTCAATTCCCAAGGCAGCCGCACTATCAGCTCGGTGGTGATGGGATCGCCGATGGGGACCCGTTCGTAGTCAACCTCGCGGAAAGAATCGCCCCCCTCATAGTTATATTTATCGTATTCGTGGCCATGGCGGGCGAAGACCCGATAGCGTATGTCCTGAAGCGTGCGTGGGAAGAAGTTGGCGGGATTGTGCCATTGTGGGGGGATATCCAGGACCTGGCAAATTTTCTGCCTCAGGCTGCTATATTTGTTGCACAGCCGTTCATGGTTCCCGGGGATATAAAATAACCTGGGGTCCGACTCCAATTTGTCTGAAGCTTTCTTGAGGTCCTTTAATTTCTTTTTTATAAGCCCCAGGCTTTCGCTGTTTTGCTCATGGTCCTTAATGTCATCGAAGATGTCATTGGCATACTTCTCGATCTTGGCTTCATCGTACCCCCAAGGCCTCTCATTCTCGGCAACATCAAGCCATTTGGAGGTACGCAGCAGGTCAAAGATGTCACCCAACAAGACTAGTTTAATTTCTTTGATGTTGTTTTTGGGGTTTTTGACTGTGGATTCCAGGTCGTCAAAAAAGTACTCGAAGGCCTTAGGTGGGATGTTGTGATCTCCGGTGGTGCCGTCGGAAAAGTGCAAATCACTAATAATTACCAGCATAACCCTGTCCTCCTGAGAAAAAATTCCTCGGTTCCCTAGTCCCAAGGGAAGCTGTTTATAAGGTAAGACACCAGCAGCAGTAAGGGAATGCTAAGGCGAGGTCAACTCAAAAAAATCTTTGGTATCGACCAGATCGGAGAGTTCCTGGAGGAGTTTTTTCAGTTCGGTGACGTCCAGGAAGTTGATTTCCATCGCAAAGTCGGGCCCTTCAAAGGCCGGAGGTGGCCGCAGGCGCACCCGGGGGTGATGCCTGAGCCCCAGGCGGTCCAGGCCTGCGGCAAAGGTCTCCTGGGCCAGAGAGTATCGGGGGAAAAGCCATTGGTTGAGGCGACGGCGCACGGCCTCGGTCCG
>CBFDAH010000018.1:0-26760 GCA_965602785.1 uncultured Syntrophobacterales bacterium | reverse complement strand
GCCCGCACCACTTCAGACAACGGTTTTGTAGGGGCGGGTTTTAAACCCGCCCCTACAGGTTGAACACCTGCTTCAACGATCAACAGAATTCCATGGACATGGTTAGGCATGACCACAAAGGCATCTAAGCCGACATGGACATAATGAACGGGTAGCATGCTCCAGGTTTTAATAACAAGATTACCGTTTTCATTAAGGTCCATTTTCCCATTAACAATATCGCCGAATAATGAAGCTCTCCCTTTCACGCAAATCGTGAGAAAATATGCCCCCTTTTGGGAATAGTCATATCCCGGCAAGCGCAGAGACCGTCGCTGGGTCCTAAATCTCATGGGATTCCCTCACCCGAATTCCGGGAAAATCACCATGTTATCCCTATGGATGACTTCGTCGTAGTCCTTGTGACCCAGGGACTGGGCAATCTCCTGGGTCTGCTTGCCCTTGATGGTATTGATGTCCCGGGAGGAAAAATTGGTGAGGCCCACCGCGAAGGTCTGGCCCTCCGGGTCCACCAGGCTTACGGCCGCGCCCTTGCGAAAGACGCCGGAAACTTCGAGGATGCCGGCGGGCAAGAGGCTCTTTCCCAGATGCACCAAGGCCTTCCGGGCGCCGGTGTCCACCAGGATGGCTCCCTGGGGGGAGACGTTATAGGCCAGCCAATACTGGCGGCTCTTGAGCTTCTGGGCCTGGGGGAGAAACAGGGTGCCTAATTCCTCTCCGGCAAAAAGGGCCTCGAGAATCCCCGGGCGAAGGCCGTTGGCTACGAGGCTGGGGATGCCGATGGCGGCCGCCTTCTTCACGGCCTGTATCTTGCTCACCATGCCGCCCCGCCCCAGGGTAGTGGGCCGTCGGCCGGCGGCCTTCATGAGCTTGGGGTCGGTGGCTTCCACGGTATGCAGAAGCGGGGCCTCAGGATCTTCCCGGGGGTCCCGGGCATAGAGGCCCTCGGTGTTGGTGAGCAGAATCAATAAATCCGCTTCCACCAGGTTGCAGATCAGGGCGGCCAGGTTGTCGTTGTCCCCGAATTTCAACTCATCGGTGGCCACCGTGTCATTTTCGTTGATGATGGGCACCACCCCCCACTGGAGGAGGGTAAAGATGGTGTTGCGGGCGTTGAGGAAGCGGGCTCGAGCGGCCAGGTCGTCGCGGGTGAGAAGAATCTGCGCCACTTTGAGGCCGTAGGCGGCAAAGGCCTCTTCGTAGCTCTGCATGAGGGAGCTCTGCCCGGCTGCGGCCACGGCCTGCATCTGGGGCATCCCCCCGGGGCGCACGCAAATCTCCAGCTTTTTCAGCCCCGCGGCTACGGCCCCGGAGGACACCAGGACGAACTGGCGGTCGTTTTGGCGCAGTCCGACGATCTCCCCCACCAGACGCTGGATGAGGGGTAGGTTGAGGCCCTCGTCAGCAGTGAGGACGGCGCTCCCGAGCTTGAGCACCACCCGCCGGGCTTTTCCTAAATATTGGCTGCGGATGTCCATTTCCAGGCCCAAGATCCTCAGTTTCTTGAGCGCCACAAAGTTACATATATTGGCAAAAGAAAAAGCTTAATAAAACAGTAAGGTTGAATAATCGCCCCTTCTCCCCATGATGCTCACTTAAATGCCCCTGTAGGGGGTGGGTCTCCCCGCCCTTGGTTGAATAGTCCTGAGTTTATGGGACGGGGAAACCCCGCCCCTACGATGGAGGAATCATCCCGCTGAAGTGAACATCATTAGCTCTAACCCCTTTTAAGGAAGGGGGGAATTTTCAGAGTATGGAATGAAATTTCCCTCAGAAATCCTCTGGGTCATCTTGATTATACTGAATTATTCGGGCTTTGTTCTATGAAAATCAGGTTCAGGGGCGGTTAGGGACATATTTCCCATCTCCTCCCGGGCCGCTTCTTGCTCGATGGCCTGGCGGAGCTCCGGGAGGCCGGTACCCGTATGGCCGGAAACCGCCAGGACCTGCCGTCCACCTGTCGCATAAGCTTGAATGACAGCATCCAGGGGAAAATCAGGGGGGATAAGGTCCACTTTATTAAGGGCGATGAGGCGGGGTTTGTCAAGGAGGTCCGGGTCGCAGGCCTTGAGTTCCTCTTCGAGCTCCTGGAGGGGAGCCAGAGGCCGCTCCGGAGCGACCTGGCTTAGGTCCACCATCTGCACGAGGATGCGGGTGCGCTTGAGGTGTCTGAGAAATCGCGGCCCCAGACCCTTGCCCCGGTGGGCGCCCCGGATCAGACCGGGAATTTCCGCCAGCACCAGGGGTTCCTGCTCATAATCGAGGTGCATCACCCCCAGTTGGGGGCTCAGGGTGGTGAAGGGGAAGTCACCCACCCGGGCCCGGGAGGCGGTGAGGGCCTTGAGGAGGGTGGTCTTGCCGACGTTGGGGGGGCCCATGAGGCCCACGTCGGCGAGGAGCTGGAGCTCCAGGCGCAGGCGGCGGCCCTCCCCCTCCTCGCCGGGCTGGGCAAAGCGGGGAGAGCGCAGGCGGGAGGAGGTGAAGTGGGCATTGCCCTTGCCCCCCCGGCCGCCTCTGGCCGCGAACAGACGTTCCTCGGGCGCTAGCAGCTCCCCCAGGAGTTTTTCCGAATCCAGATCATAGACCAGGGTACCCAGGGGCACTGTAATGATCAGGGGGGAACCGTTTTTGCCGACGCAGTCCCGCTTTTGGCCGGGCCGGCCGTTGGCCGCCTGGAAGAGACGTCGACGTCGGAAGTGAGCCAGGGTGCGTTCGTGGCGGGAGGCTTCGAGGATTACGTCCCCACCGGCGCCGCCGTTGCCGCCGTCGGGGCGGCCCCTGGGCTGGAAGCGGGCACGGGCGAAACTCACGCAGCCGGAGCCGCCAGCTCCGGCCTGGACGGTGATTTCCGCCTCATCGGGAAAGGATTTCAAGTGGCGGGATAAACGCTGACCCGCTTGCGGTCTTTGCCGAAGGACTCAAAGGCCACCACCCCGTCGATCTTGGCGAACAGGGTGAAGTCCCGGCCCAGGCCCACATTGAGCCCGGGGTGAATGCGGGTGCCTACCTGGCGCACCAGGATGTTACCGGCTCTGACCACCTGTCCGGCAAACCTTTTCACGCCCCGGCGCTTCCCGGCGCTGTCCCGGCCGTTGCGGGAGCTGCCGCCTGCTTTTTTATGTGCCATACCCGGGTCTCCTCAGGAGAATCAGCTGGGGGAGAGGTTTTTGCCCCCAAGCTCAGGTAACAATTTCTTTGATCTGTAAGGCGGTGTAGAGTTGGCGATGGCCCTGCTTGCGCCGATATTTCTTGCGCCGCTTCTTTTTGAAGACGATAATCTTCTTGGCCTTGCCCTGCTGTACGATTTCGCCAACTACCCGGGCCCCCTCTATCAGGGGCTGACCCACCTGGATGGCGTCGGCGTCGGCTACCAGGAGGACCTGCTCAATGAGCACCTCGTCTCCCCGGTCTCCGGGCAGGCGTTCCACCCGGAGGATGTCTCCCGGCGCGACCCGGTATTGTTTCCCGCCTGTTTGAACGATGGCGAACAAGGGAACCTCCAAATTTCAATCTAACCTATTAATTCTATAAAGTTAAAGATTTTTGTCAACATGCTTTTGCAATAAAGCCGTGATTCAACCGAAAGTCCAAGTGCATCTCCTTTGCCGCCGGTTGACAGGAGACAGAAAGCCGGATTAAGATGCCCTTGGTCGGATAAAAATTTTGTCCCGGTTAAAAAACCTGGACGGTCAAGCCTTCCGAAAGATGGCCTCGCCAGACAAAGACAAGCCCACGGGTTATGTGATCATCCATGGCCATTTCTACCAGCCGCCCCGGGAGAATCCCTGGACCGAGCAGGTGGAGGTAGAGGTCAGCGCCCAGCCCTACCATGACTGGAACGCCCGCATCGCCGCAGAGTGCTACACTCCCAATGGTTGCGCCCGTATTTACGACGGCCAGAACCGCATCCTGGACATTGTCAACAATTACGAGAAGATGAGTTTCAACTTCGGGCCCACGCTCCTGGTTTGGCTCGAGGCTCACGCCCCTCTCACCTATCAGCGTCTGGTGGCTGCCGATCGTCTGAGTCAGGCCCGTCTGGGGCACGGCAATGCCATCGCCCAGGCTTACAACCACGTCATCCTGCCCCTGGCCGGCCCCCGGGACCGGGAAACCGAGGTGATCTGGGGCCTCAAGGATTTCCAGCACCGCTTTGGCCGGGAAGCCGAGGCCATGTGGCTGCCCGAGACTGCGGTGGACTATCCCACCCTGGCTACCCTGGCGGCCCACGACATGAAGTACGTCATCCTCTCTCCGAACCAGGCCAAGCGGGTGGCTCCTCTGGTCGGCGACGACTGGGAGGAGGTCCAGGCCCACACCCTGGACACCACCCAGGCCTACCGGTGTTTTTTCCCGGAGGAGCCGGGGAAACCCGACCCACCGGGGCACATTGACGTGTTTTTTTATAACGGCAGCGTGGCCTCGGACCTGAGCTTCGGCGATCTCCTGAAGGATAGCCACCGTTTGGGGGTCCGCCTGGGGGAGGAATTCCGGGCCGATCTGCCCCGTCCCCAGCTTCTCCACGTGGCCACCGACGGGGAGAACTACGGCCACCACCACAAGTTCGGGGAACTGGCCCTGGCCTATGCCTTGTCCGAAGCCCTACCTCAGCAGGGCTTTAGCCTCACCAACTACGCTGCCTTCCTGGAGATGGCGCCGCCTCAGATGCGGGTGGAGCTGGATTTGGGTCCCAAAGGAGAGGGCAGTTCCTGGAGCTGCGCCCACGGGGTGGGGCGGTGGAAGGAGGACTGCGGCTGCGCCACCGGCGGGCCTTCCGACTGGGATCAGCGCTGGCGGACACCTCTGAGGGAAGCCTTCGACTATCTCAATGACCGCCTGGCCCGGATCTTCGAGGAGGAAGGCGCCAGGCACCTCAGGGATCCCTGGGCCGCCCGTAACGACTACATCGAGGTCATCCTGGACCGCCGGGAGGAAACGGTGAAGGAGTTCCTGTCCCGGCATGGGGTACCGCGGCTGGCCCGCCGGAGATGGCCCTCGGCCCTGCGGCTGCTGGAGATGCAGCGACACGTGCTCCTCATGTATACTAGTTGCGGCTGGTTCTTTGCGGACCTGGCTGGTCTTGAGACCATCAAGGTCATGGAGTATGCCGCTCGGGCTCTGCAGCTCGGCCAGCATTTCACCCGGGAGCCGCTGGAGGAGCCGTTCCTGGTGCGTCTGGAGCAGGCAGCAAGCAACCTCCCCGAGGCAGGCGATGGCCGCAGGATCTTCTCGGAGCGAGTCAAGCCGGCGGTGGTGGACTTCCACAAGGTGGTGAACCAGTGGGCCATCTCCTGGCTCAAGGATCGGGAGCGCCAGTGCCCGGCTCGCATTTACCACTTCCGGGTGGAGTGCCTGGAACAGGAAGTACACACCCAGGGGACCCTGGACCTGGCCGCGGTGAGACTTCAGGTAACCTCGGGTATTACCTGGCGGGAGGAAACCCTGAGTTTTTTCACAGCGTATCTGGGGAGTTACCTCTACCGCACCCAGTTCTTAGAAAACAGCACGCCGGAAATATTTCTGGCTCTGAAGCAGGAGCTTTTCCAGGTCCTGGAGGAGACGCCGGAGAACCTCATGCCCTTCCTGGCCCAGCGTCTGGGAGAGCGCTACTACACGGTGCACGACATTTTCCAGGAGGAAAAGGACCGAATTTTCCTCGATCTTTTGACCAGGAACCAGGAAGAGGCCGTGGTCATGGTGGGCCACCACTTTGGAGAAGCCGCCCCCGTTCTGAGGGCCATGGCCACTGAAAAGTTGCCTCTTTCCCGCCTCTACCGGGCCCTGGGGGAGATTACTTTAAACCACCGCCTGGTGGAGGTCCTCCGGCGCATGGAACCGGAGCCGGAGCTCTTGCCGGACTCCGAGGAGATGCTGGACCTGCTGCGGGAAGCGGCCCTTTTCGACTTCAAGCTGGAATCAGGGGAAGGGACCCGGATTTTGAGGACGATTTTGGATCATCACCTGATGGATCTGGGGGCGGGATTCAACCTTGAAAAGACCATCAGCCTGAAAAAGTTCTTGGAGCTGATGCGGCGCATGCCCATATCGCTAAACCTTGTCGAGGCCCAGAACTTTTTCCTGGGCTTACTGAAGAAGCATTTCGCTTCCCTGGCGGCCCGGGCCCCCCAGGACCCGCACGCCCAGGAGCTGTCCGACACCCTGCTCAAAGTGGCCGAGGCTTTGAATTTCAGCCCGGAGCCCTATCAGCGCCTCCTGGCCTGAGCCCCTTAGCGTGGTTATCTTTGATCTAGTTTCGTATTCATGCTGTTATACTTTTGGGAATTTGAAAGTGAAAACTCCTAACGAACCGGAGGCCCCATGTCCCTGAAGGCGCGCCTGGTGGAGGCAGTGGCCGAGGCCAATCTTCTCAAAAGCCAGCTGGTGGCGGAACAGGCCGAGGAGGTGGTGGCCGCCGCCCGGCTCCTGGCCGACACCCTCAAGGGGGGCGGGAAGATCCTCTTCTTCGGCAATGGTGGCAGCGCCGCCGACGCCCAACACCTGGCCGCGGAGTTCGTCAACCGCTTCCAGATCGAGCGGCCTCCCTTGGCGGCCCTGGCCCTCACCACGGACACCTCCATTCTCACCAGCATCGCCAACGACTATGACTTCCTGGAGGTGTTTGTCAAGCAAGTCAGGGCCTTGGGGCGGGAAGGGGATACGGCTGTGGGTTTCAGCACCAGCGGCAGCTCCGGCAACGTGGTGCGGGCCCTCGCGGCCGCCCGGGAAATGGGCCTGCGGACTATGGCGCTCAGCGGCGGCGATGGTGGCCCGGTGGCTGAGGCCGCGGACCTGGCCATCGTGGTGCCCTCCCGGAATACGCCCCGCATCCAGGAGGTGCATATCACCATCGGCCATGTGCTCTGCGACCTGGTGGATTTTCTGTTGTTTCCGGAATTGGGAACTTAGTCAGATTAAAGTTGTCACTTTGATCGGATTGGGTGGAGTTTAGGATTGATATTTATAGATGATTTGTTCAAAAAATCTACAAGGGGTAAATTATGCTCTATGTTTATGACAAGGTAAGAAAGTCGCTTATTCAATGTGAAGAAACTGAATTCAGAAGTCACGGTTTGCTGGAACGCCAAGACTTAGCCAAGTGGATTGAACAATATCCTACGATTCTTGGTGAAGAGTTGATGATAATAAGTTCTGAGTATGACAGATTTGACAAGACGAGCGAGCGTCTCGATTTCCTAGGTCTCGACAAAGAGGGTAACGTTGTTGTAATCGAACTCAAACGCGATGACAGTGGAAAAACCGTAGACCTTCAAGCGATCAAGTATGCTGCCTATTGTTCAACTCTACGTCTTGCTGATCTTGTTGATATGTATGTCAGATATCAAAAGCAGAGAGGAAGTGATCTCACGATAGAATCTGCACAAAAAAATATTCTCGACTTCATTGATAGCAGTGATTTTGAGGAACTGAACGATCGCCCCCGCATTATTCTTGTTTCTAAAGAGTTCCGACCTGAGGTTACAGCCTCGGTTTTGTGGTTGCGAAAATTCGAAATAGACATATCATGTGTAAAGTGGGATTCTTATGTACTTTCAGAAGAATGTTTGGCTATTAACTCTTCTGTCTTGATTCCTCTGCCGGAAGCCAAGGATTTTCTAATCCAGGTTCAAGAGAAAGAGAAATCAGAACATTCTCAAACTTTAACCCAAAAAGAGTATGTTCAGTTCTGGTCAGAATGCGTTAATTTATTGAATAAAAGGCTACCACTGGATTATATCGCTCCATCACCGAAATATTACTATAGGATTCCAAGTGGTATAAGCGGAGTGCATTTCGAATGGTCGTTTCACGGACGTCCTCGGTCGAGTTTTGGTGTCGAATTACATTTCGAGAAAGTAAATAAAGAAGCAAACCAAGCTCTTCTTGCAACTTGTGCCAAATTGAAAGAACATCTTGAGAGTGTCCTTCAAGAATTAATTATCGTTGAAAAAGAATGGGGGAAAACGTGGGCAAGGCTTTACATTGAAAAGGAAGAAGGCAGGATGACGAATGAACTAAGAGACTGGGCCGTTGAAAAGATGTACAAATTTATTGAGATTCTCCAACCAGAACTCGATAAGATTGAAATATAGTAATATAATTATTGTTTTTAACATTGTCACATGGTGATTAGAAAAAACGTAAATACATTTAGATAAAATCTCAAAAGCAACAGTTTAGAGGGAAAATATTCAAAATTAACGAATTTATTAATAAAATTATAGTAAAAAGCATTCATAATTCTATTTTACTCATCAGATGGGGCAATAAGTTAATTTTAATGAAATAAGCACGATTGGGACGTTTTCATGACCAAGATCGATCCCCTTTCCCTGGAAGGCTTGAATACCTACAGCCTCAAAGAACGCCCCTCCAAGGTGAGCCATCAGGACTTCGGGCGGCCCTGGACCAGGGGGGCGAGCTTCACGGAATTCCTGGAGCGCCTGCCCCGGATCCTGGCCGGGGAAAGCCTACGGGAAGTGGCGGCCGCCTGGGTAAAGGCCCGTCGGGCTGGACACCTGGTCATCCTGGGCATGGGGGCCCACCCCTTGAAGGTGGGATTGAGTCCCGTTCTCATCGATTTGGTGGAACGGGACCTCCTCACCGGCCTGGCCCTGAACGGCGCCGTCATCATTCACGATGCCGAAATCGCCATGGTGGGCCGCACCTCCGAGGAGGTGGACCAGGTGTTGGGTTCCGGCCAGTTCGGCATGGCCCGGGAGACCGCCGAGTTCCTGAACGAGGCCGTAGCCTGGGGGGCCCGGGAGGGCCTGGGTCTGGGAGAAGCAGTGGGGCGCCGTCTGGCTCAGAGCGACTTTCCCTTCAAGCACCTGAGTCTCCTGGCCGCGGCCGCCGCCCGGGATGTCCCCGTCACCGTGCACGTAGCCGTGGGCGCGGACATTATCCACCTGCATCCCTCCTTGGACCCGGCGGCCCTGGGGGAGACCACGCACCTGGACTTCCGCCTCTTTGCGGCCCAGGTAAGCCGCCTGGCCGAAGGGGTGTATATCAATCTTGGCTCCGCAGTGATTTTGCCGGAAGTGTTTCTGAAGGCTCTTACCCTGGCCCGGAATTTGGGCCACCGGGTGGAGCCCCTGACCACCGTCAACCTGGATTTTATTCAACACTACCGCCCCCTCACCAATGTGGTGCGGCGGCCCACCCAAGGCGCCGGCCGGGGCTATGCCCTCACCGGTCACCACGAGATCCTGGTGCCGCTTCTGGCCGCGCTGGTGGTGGAGAACCTGGAGGTTTGAGATGCCCACCGAGATTGTCATCATCGCCGAGAACATGCGTCTGGAAGGTCATCTGAGCGACACCCCCACGGGCCAGGCCCTGGCCGCGGCTCTGCCCTTTGAAGGGCAGGCCCAGCGCTGGGGGGACGAAATCTACTTTCCGGTGCCCCAGGTGGTGGAGGACCTGGACGACTATGCGGCCACGGCAGTGAACGTGGGGGACCTCGGCTACTGGCCTCCGAGCCGGGCCTTCTGCATCTTTTTCGGCCTCACCCCCTCAAGTGTGCCCGGCGAGATTCGCCCGGCCAGCGCCGTGAACCTGGTGGGGAAAATCAGCGGCGACCCCTGCTGCCTCACCGCAGTGCCGGAGGGGGCTACGGTGCGGGTGGAGCGCAAGTAAGAAAAAGAACGGTGGGCATAACAAAGGGGAAATACTGTTCTTTACCGGACAGTTGCTTATAAGCCCCTGGTGCCCCCGTTTATTTATGAAAAGACACCTCCCTCATCCCAGCCTTCTCTCCCTGGGGGGTGAGAGTGAGGAACTTTTCAAGACAGAAACGCTTGGCCCCACAGTTTGCCGCTGCGACAAGGTACCAGTAATGCGCCTGCAAAAAAAATGATTATAATTAACCTAAGGTGAATGTTTCACGAGCTTTATTGGGCCTGCTGGCATGGCTGGCCCTTTGCTTTGGGGCTGCCTGGTTCGGGTCCTTGTTTGCGCCGGGAGAGTGGTACGAGTCCCTGGTCAAACCCTGGTGGACGCCGCCTAACTGGATTTTCGGACCGGTTTGGGCGCTTTTGTATGTCCTGATGGCCGTGGCCGCCTGGCTGGTGTGGCGAGCCCATGGGTTTAGCGGGGCGCCGGTGGCGCTGGGCCTCTTTGTGGGCCAGTTGGCCCTCAACGCGGCGTGGTCCTGGCTCTTTTTCGGACTCGAGCGTCCCGGCCTGGCGCTGGTGGGTCTGGTGGCCCTCTGGGGAGCGCTGGGGGGAACTATGGTAGCTTTCTGGCGCCTCCAGGCCCTGGCGGGGCTTCTGCTGGCGCCTTATATTATCTGGGTGAGTTTTGCCGCGGCCTTAAATTACGCCCTGTGGCGGCTGAATACCTGAGGAAGTCTAAACAAAACGTAAGGAGTAATTGATGCCCATATTTGAGTATCTTTGTCAAAACTGCGATAAGGAATTTGAACGCCTGGTTTTTCGGAGTGACGAGACGGTGGAGTGCCCCGAGTGCGGCCAGCAGAGCGTCAACAAGCTCATGAGCGCCTGTGCCGCCAAGGTGGGGTATAAATTCACCTCTGCCTCCAAGTCAGCCGATTCCTGCAGCGGCTGTGCGGCCACGTCCTGCAGCTCCTGCGGTTAAGGTTCACCCTTGCCCAAAACCTTGCGAATTGGCACCCGGGGCAGCCTTCTGGCCCTGGCTCAAGCCCGATGGGTGGAGGCCCAACTCCAGGGCTCTCATCCTGGTCTGGGTATAGAACTGGTCATTATTAAAACCACCGGGGACCAACTCAAGGATGTGCCCCTGGCCCAGGTGGGGGGGAAGGGGCTTTTTATCAAGGAAATCGAGGAGGCTCTCCTGGCCGGGGAGGTGGACCTGGCGGTGCACAGTTTGAAAGACATGCCCGCCGAGATGCCGCCGGGCTGTGTTTTGGGGGCGGTGCCCCCCCGGGAGGATCACCGGGACGCCTTCATTTCCCACCACCATGGTTCCCTGGCGGAGATCCCCCCCGGGGGCCGGGTGGGGACCGGCAGCCTCAGGCGCAAGGTTCAGATTCTCCACCACCGCCCGGATCTTGAGGTGGTGCACCTGCGAGGGAACGTGGACACCCGCTTGCGGAAGCTCGAGAGCGAGGGGCTGGACGCCATTATCCTGGCGGCCGCCGGCCTGAAGCGCCTGGGCCTGGGCCACATCCCCCAGGGGTATCTCTCGGAGGCGGAGATGCTGCCGGCCATCGGTCAGGGCGCCCTGGGTCTGGAGGTGCGGGCCGACGACCGGGAGATGCTCCATCTCCTGGCGCCTCTCAACGATCCCGCCACCCAGGTAACGGTTACTGCGGAGCGGGCTTTCCTGGCCCGGCTGGAAGGGGGGTGCCTGATCCCGGTGGCGGCCTGGGGTCGGTTGGAGGACGGCAAGCTGACCCTCGAGGCCCTCATCAGCGACCTGGAAGGCAAGCGCTTTTTACAAGAAAGTTTGACCGGCTCCCTTGAGGACGCGCCGGTTTTGGGCCGCCGTTTGGCTGAGATGCTTCTTGAGAGAGGGGGCCGGGAGATCCTCCAGGAGATTTACGGAAAGCCTCTCTAATACGAAGTTTCATTTGACTTTTTGGCAAAAATGCCGTATAGTAAATATGAATCTATGAAAGGGGGATGACCATGCTGGGTCAAAGGGGGAAGACCTGGCTGAGCACAGTAACCTGCCTGCTTATTTTTACCGTGGCTTTCTGGCCGGTATCGGGGAATGCTGCGGAATCATCCCTGTTCACTCCTACGTCCTGGAACTTGCCCATCATGATGGTTGCGGCCCAGACCCCCCTGGAAGCCCAGATGACTTCCGAGCCTCCTCCTGCGCCCCCTTCTTTTGGATCACAAGCGCTCCTCCAGCAAATCTACCCGGGCCTGCAGCCGGGTCAGCCGGGTACAACTCTGCAGCTGCCGCACAATTTCCGGGTCTCGTTCCGCTACCACGGAGACAGCTCCACCGGCGTCTCGAAAGGGCTGCTTAAGCCCCCTCTCCTGTTCCGGTATTCCATGGACTATTGCCTGCTTCCCAACCTGCAAGTAGGCCTGAGCGGCTTTCTTTACCAGCCCCCGGGTGATCAACTCTCTTTCCTACGGCGGGGAAGTGACGACCTGGTCCTGGGGTTGGGCCCCAGTGTCAGGTACGATCTCGGCCGCTGGAGCTTCACCTTCCGGAGCCAGGTGCAGCGTGGCGGTCTAGAATCGGGCAAGGACCTCCAGAACTGGTTACGGGTCTGGTACGCCTTCTAAACTACCTCTTAAAAGCCTCTTTCCTTTCCCGTGCGCTTTGATTCCACTTTAATTTCGGGCCGTTTTTGTCGTCGTGAGAAACGTTTTCTCGTCGAGGTGGAACTCGCCGACAACCGCCGGGTTTGGGCCCACGTGCCCAACACCGGCGCGCTGACCGGGTGTCTGACTCCCGGCCAGGAGGTCCTCCTCACGACGGAATCCCGACCGGGGCGTAAGACCGGGCACACCTGGCGCTTTTGTAAAGCCGGCGAGCACTGGGTGTGCGTGGACACCCTGGTCCCCAACCGGCTGGTGGCCGAGGCCCTGGCCGGTCCGGGCCTGCCGGGACTACCTCCCCTCCTGAGCCATCGAGCCGAAGTAACCCTGCCCGGGGGAGGCCGCCTGGATTTTGCCGCCGACCTGGGGGACCGCCTCCTGTTTTTAGAGGTGAAAAGCGTTACCTGGGTGGAGGACGGGGTGGCCCTGTTTCCCGATGGAGTGACTTCCCGGGGGCGCCGCCACCTGCAAGAGTTGGCCGCCCTGGCGGGGCAGGGCCATGAGGCCTGGCAGGTTTTCGTAGTGCAGCGGCAGGATGCAGAGGTGCTGCGCCCGGCGGCCCAGGTGGACCCGGCCTATGCTCGGGAGCTGGCCTCGGCCTGTGACCAGGGGGTGAAAATTTTGGTTATCCAGGAAAAATTGGCGCCCCCGGAAATTACCCTTGCCGAAACCCTGCCTTTTGATTTATCATAACCTTCCGGTAACCCTGCATTCATGTAATCCCATTAGTTTTCGAGGAATTCTCCCTTTATGCTGAACAATAACCTCGGGATCTTTACGGGCAACGCCAACCCGGAGCTATCCGGGGAGATTTGCAGCCACCTCGACATCCCCCTGGGCCAGGCCCTGGTCACCACCTTCAGCGATGGTGAAATCAGGGTGGAAATCGGCGAGAACGTCCGAGGTCGGGACGTCTTCCTCATCCAACCCACCTGTCCCCCGGCCAACCACAACCTGATGGAGTTGTTAATCATGATCGATGCGGTGAAACGGGCCAGCGCCCGGCGCATCACCGCGGTCATGCCGTATTTCGGCTACGCCCGTCAGGACCGCAAGGTGGCTCCCCGGGTGCCCATCACCGCCAAGCTCGTGGCCGACCTGTTGTCCACCTCCGGGGCTGACCGGATTCTCACCATGGATCTGCATGTGGGCCAGATTCAGGGTTTTTTCGACATCCCGGTTGACAATCTGTATGGCTCGCCGGTGATGATCCCCTATATTTCCAAAAACTTCGCCAACGAACTGGTCATCGTCTCCCCGGACGCCGGCGGCGTGGCCAGGGCCCGGGCCTACGCCAAGCGTCTGGGGGCCGGCCTCGGCCTCATTGATAAACGCCGGGACGCGCCGGGTCAAGCCAAGGCCATGAACCTCATCGGTGATGTTTTTGGCAAGGAAGTGGTCATCATGGATGACATCGTGGACACCGCGGGGACCCTGTCCGAGGCGGCCCAGGTCATCCTCCAGCACGGCGCCTTGAACGTCAACGCCTGCTGCACCCACGCGGTGCTCTCCGGCCCGGCGGTGGGCCGCATCCGGGACTCCAAAATGAACCGCCTGGTGGTCACCGACACCATCCCTTTAAGCGAGGAAGGTAAGGGTAATCCCAAGATCGTCCAGCTTAGTGTCTCCCACCTTTTGGCCAATGCCATCCTCAGCATTCACCGGGAGGACTCCATCAGCTCCCTCTTCGAGATTCACTTTTAAGTCGGCGGTTCCCTCTCATCCACCCCGTTTTCTTCTCACGGTGACGGTCTCGCCGCCGATTCCCCAATTGTCGGTGGCCACCTCATCAATAACCACCACGGTGGTCTGGGGATTTTTCCCCAGGATATCCTGAAGTAATTTGGTCACCCCTTGGATGAGCCGGGCTTTTTGGTGGGCGGTGGCGCCTGCCTCGGTGATCTTGATGTTGACAAAGGGCATGGAGAGTTCCCCTTTCTTGCTGGATGTTGTCCGGGCATTTTACCCCAGGACACTGTGCGGTCATACCTGCCAACCACGGTAAGACTCTAATTTGCCTAACTATATTGTTGCCTCAGCTTGTGTTGTGGCGGGAGGTAGCCAGGTGCCGGATGCTTAAATCATCTTGACAGTTGCCTAATTTAAAAGATATTTTTATTCTTTTAATAGAGAAATGATATGGCAGGGCTGATTCCGTCAATTCGAGGCATGAAGGACATCCTGCCGCCGGAGACGAACCGGTGGCAGTGGGTGGAAAAGGTGGCCCGAGAGGTCTTCGAGCTTTATGGCTACCAGGAGATGCGTCTGCCCGTACTCGAAAGAACCGAACTTTTTGCCCGCAGTATCGGTGCCGACACCGACATCGTGGCCAAAGAGATGTACACTTTTACGGACCGCCGCGGAGTCTCCCTGACGCTTCGGCCCGAAGCCACCGCCCAGGTGGTGCGGGCCTGCCTGGAAAATGGTCTCATCAAGACCGCCGGGGTGAAAAAGTTTTATCTCCTCGGCCCCATGTTCCGCTATGAACGGCCCCAAAAAGGGCGCTATCGCCAGTTTCATCAGATCAACTGCGAGGCCCTGGGGAGCGATGCCCCGGAACTGGACGCCGAAGTCATCCTCATGCTCCTGGATCTGCTGGGACGTTTGGGTCTGAAGAACCTGAGCCTGCTGATAAACTCCCTGGGCTGCCCTGAATGCACGGTGGACTTCAAGGCCCGGCTCCAGCAGTACCTGGCCGGCCAGGAGGGCTGGTGTCCGGACTGCCTGCGCCGCCGGGAGACCAACCCCTTGCGGGTCCTGGACTGCAAGTCCCAGAACTGCCAGGGGCTCCTCACGGGGGCCCCGGTCATGGAGGACAGCCTCTGTGAGGCCTGTGCCGGGGCTTATGGCAAGGTCCTGGGACTTTTGGATAGAGCCGGGGTTGATTATGAAAAATACCCCCGCCTGGTGCGAGGTTTGGATTACTACACCCGCACCACCTTCGAAGTGATCGCGGCGGGCCTGGGGGCCCAGGACGCCGTGGCAGGGGGCGGACGGTATAACGGCCTGGCCAGGGATCTGGGGGGACCGGACTTACCGGGCTTGGGTTTCGCCATCGGCGAGGAGCGACTATTGGAGGTCATACCCCCGGAGATGGGGCCGAAAGGCATCCCCTCGGTTTTTCTGGCCGCCCTCGGGGAAGCCGCTCGGGAGCAGGCCTTTCCTCTTATGCAAGAGCTCCGGTCTCAAGGCCTGCCTGCGGCCCTGGACTTTGAAGGCCGCTCCTTGAAAGCCCAGATGTCTCTGGCGGACCGGCTGGGGGCAGCCTTCGTGGTGATCCTGGGAGACCAGGAATTGGCCTCTGGCCTGGCGCCGGTGCGGCGCATGGCCACCGGAGAGCAAGAAGAAATACTGCTGACCGACCTGGTGCCCGAACTCCTGGCCCGGGCTGGCCTAAAGGAAGGAAACTGACGTGTTCGACTCACTCGCCGGGCTTAAGCGCACCCATTCCTGTGGGGTCTTGCGGGCCCAAGACGAAGGCCGGGAAGTGGTGCTCATGGGCTGGGTGCAGCGCCGCCGGGACCACGGGGGTCTCGTCTTTGTGGACCTGAGGGACCGGGAGGGTCTCACCCAGGTGGTGTTCAACCCGGAAATCAACCCCGACGTCCACACCAAGGCCGGCGTCCTGCGGGACGAATACGTGCTGGCGGTGCGGGGTTTGGTGAACCTGCGGCCGCCGGAGATGGTAAACCCCCAGTTGGACACGGGGGAAATCGAGGTCATCGTGGAAGAGCTCCGGATTCTCAACGCCTCCCGGACGCCGCCCTTCGAGCTCGAGGACTTTCGGGTAGACATCTCCGAAGCCCTGCGCCTCAAGTACCGCTATCTCGACCTCAGGCGCCCCAGCATCATGAAGCCCATCCTGATGCGGCACCGGGCCGCCCAGGTGGCCCGCCGCTTCCTGAACGGACAGGGCTTCATCGAGGTGGAGACTCCCATCCTCACCAAGAGCACCCCGGAAGGCGCCCGGGATTACCTGGTCCCCAGCCGGGTGCAGCAGGGCTATTTTTATGCCCTGCCCCAGTCTCCCCAGCTCTTCAAGCAGCTCCTCATGATGGCGGGTCTGGACCGTTACTATCAGCTTTGCCGCTGCTTTAGGGACGAGGATCTGAGGGCTGACCGCCAGCCTGAGTTCACTCAGATTGACCTGGAGATGGCCTTCATTTCGGAAGAGGATATCTTTGAGGTGATGGAAGGGCTCATCGCCGCCCTGTTGGACGAGACCACCGGGGTGCCGGTGCACCGCCCCTTCCCCCGCCTCACCTTCCAGGAGTGCCTGGCCCGCTTCGGTCTGGACCGCCCGGATATGCGCTTCGGCCTGGAACTCAGCGAGGTATCCCACATCATCAAAGAGAGCGAGTTCCGCACCTTTAAAGAGGTGGTGGCCCAGGGGGGCATGGTCAAGGCCCTGTGCGCCCCCGGCCTGGCCCGGCTCTCCCGCAAGGAATTGGATGACCTTACTGATTTTGCGGCGGTGTATGGCGCCAAGGGTCTGGCCTGGGTGAAGCTGGTGAGCAACGGCTGGCAGTCGCCCCTGGCCAAATACTTCTCGGAGGGTATCAAGACCGCCCTGACCGAACACCTGGGAGCCCGGGAAGGGGACATCTTCTTTTTTGTGGCGGATGCCCCCGAGATAGCTAACACTGCCCTGGGCCAACTCCGCCTCCACCTGGGCCAGCGGGAAGGGCTGATCCCGGAGGACGCCTTCCACCTGGTGTGGGTCACCGATTTTCCCCTGCTGGAATACGACCTGCAGGAAGGCCGTTACAAGGCCATGCACCACCCCTTTACCGCACCCCAGGAAGATGATATTCATTTACTGGAGAGCGAGCCCGGACAGGTAAGAGCCCGGGCTTACGACCTGGTCTTAAACGGCCAGGAAATCGGTGGCGGCAGCATCCGCAACTTCCGTCGGGACATCCAGGAGAAGGTCTTCCAGGTCCTGGCCATCCCCCCGGAGGAGGCGGAGGAGAAATTCGGCTTTCTGCTGGAGGCCCTGGACTACGGGGCGCCCCCCCACGGCGGGGTGGCCTTCGGCTTCGACCGGCTGGTGGCCATCCTTTGCGGGGCTAAATCCATCCGGGATGTCATCGCGTTCCCGAAAACCCAAAAAGCCGGCTGCCCTCTCACCCGGTCTCCTTCTCGGGTGGAGGCGGAGCAGCTGTTAGAACTGGGCCTGCGGCTCGAGAAATAAGGTTGTCGGTTTTCAGTTTTCGGTGGTTACGGCAACGAATGGTGACCCTGAAACCGAACCGCACCTAACTTTAAGAGACAAGTCCCACGAGGGGTCACCCCCGATCTTCAAAAAGAGCGTATTTTTACCGAAAACCGAAATCCGCAAACAGAAACCCATAAGCAGGTGAAAAATTATGGCACGGTGGAATCCTGAACGGCGTTTGTTGGACCATGAGCATTCCTCCATCTGGCAGTCTCGGTTGATGGAGGTGGAGGAACCGAATCTGATGCGGGGAATCTTCCCCTATTCGGAGGTTGCCCGTATCGATTTTGACTATAAATTCGTTATGCCCAACCCGGCGGAGGAGATGTTCATCACGGACACCACCTTCCGGGACGGCCAGCAGGCCCGGCCCCCCTACACGGTGCGCCAGATCGTGGAAATCTTCGATATGCTCCACAAGCTCTCGGGGCCCAAGGGAGTCATCCGCCAGAGTGAGTTTTTCCTGTACAGCGCCAAAGACAAAGAAGCGGTGGAGCGCTGCCGGGAGCGGGGGTATCTCTATCCGGAGATTACCGGCTGGATTCGGGCCAACCCTAAGGATCTGGTGCTGGTGAAGGACATGGGTCTACAAGAGACCGGAATTCTCACCTCGGTGTCCGACTATCATATCTTCATGAAATTGGGGTGGGGGCGCCGCCAGGCCCTGGAAGCATACCTGGGAATCGCCAAGGCCGCGCTGGATCAGGGCATCGTGCCCCGGTGCCATTTCGAGGACATCACCCGGGCGGACGTCTATGGCTTTTGCGTGCCCTTCGCCATGGAACTCATGAAGCTCAGGGAAGAGAGCGGACTTGATGTTAAAATCCGGCTGTGCGACACCATGGGCTACGGCGTGCCCTATCCCGGGGCGGCGCTGCCCCGGAGCGTCCCCCGGCTGGTGCGGGCTATGATCGAGGACGCCGGTGTACCCGGGCACCTCATGGAATGGCACGGCCACAACGACTTTCACAAAGTCTTTATCAACGGGGTCACCGCCTGGCTATTCGGTTGCGGCGCGGTGAACGGCACGCTCCTGGGGTTCGGAGAACGCACCGGCAATTCTCCCATCGAGGCGCTGCTCATGGAGTATATCGCCCTCAAGGGCACTCCGGATGGCATCGACACCAGGGTGATCACCGACGTGGCCCAGTACTTCGAACGGGAGTTGAACTACCGCATCCCCCCCAACTTTCCGTTTGTGGGCGCCAGTTTCAACGCCACCAGCGCCGGCATTCATGCCGACGGCATGTCGAAGTTCGAGGAAATTTACAACCCGTTTGACACCACCAGTATCCTGAAGCGGCCGCCCACCATTACCATCACGGACAAGTCGGGCAAGGCCGGCATTACCCATTGGCTCAACTCCCGCCTGGGCCTGATGGGAGACGCCGAGGTGGACAAGAAGCACCCCGGGGTAAACCAAATTTACAAACGCATCAATGAGATGTATGAGGAGGGACGGGTCACCTCCATTTCCAACGAAGAAATGGGGAAACTGGCTCGAAAATACCTTCCCGAGCTCTTCGTATCGGAGTTCGACCGCTTAAAGAAGAAGGCCCACGAACTGGCGGCCCATCTGGCCCAGGACCTGGCCGATCATGAGGCAATTCGCTCCATGCAGCCGGAGCTCCAGGAGCCGCAGATGCTGAAAGCACTGGAGAAGGATCCCTTCATCCAGTTCATGTACATTACCAACCTGGAGGGTCGCAAGATCACCCGGAATATCACCCACATTGTGGACCGGGCCAAGTATGAGACTATGCGCCTGGACGAAGACCTGTCCAACCGCTCCTGGTTCATTGAGCCGTTAAAGCGCGGCAAGGTCTATGTGTCAGACTTTTACACTTCCTGGTTCACCGGGGCCCTGTGCATTACGGTGAGTGTGTCCATCCGGGATGACAACGACGAAATCCAGGGGGTTTTGGGCCTGGACATCCGCTTCGAAGATATTGCCAAGATGGAGCAAAACGGCGAGATCTGAGCCCACCCGGGACGGAGGGGCGGGGAGGTATAGGGGAGATTTTTCTCAAGCAGGTTTGGGGACCGGCGCTACTCCTACTCTTCGGCGGTCTCATGGCTGCCGGCGCCGCGGTTTTGCCCCGCCTGGTGGACCGCTGGAAGTCGGTCCCGGAGCCCCGGGGACCGGGGTCTCAAGGTGTGACCCCGTCTGGCGAGGGGCTCCAGCCTGCGGCTCCAGCCCTTTCTCATCCGGCGCATCAGCAATCGCCAAGAGCGCCTGCTGAGCATGCCCACCACCCGCAAGGTCAGCCGCCGGGAGGACCTCCTTTTTGCCTTGGCCGGCCTTGTTCTCCGTGACTTTTATAAAAATCCTGGTCCTGGGCCAAGCGGCGCTCCTCGCGACCTTGACCGCCGGCGTGCTGTGGAGTATCCTGGACATTGGGTAGTACTTTGGGGGGAGGGTCGGGGCCCGTGACCCCTGGCCCCCTTCCCCAAGACTCTTCATTCCTCAAAGCGAGGTAAGCTCATGGATGATACGCAGAAATTGCAAGAAGCCAAGGCCAAGTATAATGCCGCGGTGGAGAAGGTGCTCAAAAAAATTCCGGAGCGCAAAAGCGAGTTCCTCAACACCTCCGGTATCCCCATTGACCGGGTCTATACGCCCCTGGACATGCAGGAGTTCGACTACATCAAGCAATTGGGCA
The DNA here is from genome assembly GCA_965602785.1 of uncultured Syntrophobacterales bacterium. Classification (GTDB taxonomy): domain Bacteria; phylum Desulfobacterota; class Desulfobaccia; order Desulfobaccales; family 0-14-0-80-60-11; genus JBGSLA01. The sequence goes on along the minus strand of CBFDAH010000018.1, from coordinate 6,622 downwards.
TGCCGGGGCAATATCCTTATACCCGGGCGGTGCAGCCCACGGCCTACCGGGGCCGCTTCTGGACCATGCGCCAGTATGCCGGCTTCGCTACCGCCGAGGAGACCAACGAGCGCTACCTTTTCCTCTTGAAGTCAGGCCAGACCGGCCTGTCCGTGGCTTTTGACCTGCCCACCCAGATCGGCTACGACTCCGACCACGAATTAGCCCAGGGTGAAGTAGGGAAGGTGGGGGTGGCCATCGACTCCATCTGGGACATAGAGCGCCTCTTTCAGGGCATTCCCCTGGACCAGGTATCCACCTCCATGACCATCAACTCTCCCTGCGCCATCATCCTGGCCATGTATTTGGCCGTGGCTGAGAAGCAAGGGGTGAGCTTCGACAAGCTCCGGGGCACGGTGCAAAATGACATCCTCAAAGAATACCCGGCCCGGGGCACCTATATTTTCGGGCCCCGGCGTTCCATGCGCCTCATTACCGATATCTTCGCCTACTGCACCGAGCACGTCCCCCAGTGGAACACCATCAGCATCAGCGGCTACCACATCCGGGAAGCCGGGTCCACCGCCGTCCAGGAGGTGGCCTTCACCCTGGCCAACGGTATCGCTTATGTAGACGCGGCCCTTGAGGCGGGCCTCGAGGTGGACAAGTTCGGACCGCGGCTCAGCTTCTTTTTCAATTCCCACCTGGACTTTTTAGAGGAAGTGGCCAAGTTCCGAGCCGCCCGGCGCCTGTGGGCCAAAATTATGAAGGAACGCTTTGGGGCTCAGGACCCCCGCTCCCAGATGCTGCGCTTCCACACCCAGACCGCGGGATGCTCTCTCACGGCCCAGCAGCCCCTGAACAACATCATGCGCACCGCCTTTGAGGCCATGGCCGCGGTGTTGGGGGGCACCCAGTCTCTGCATACCAACTCCTTTGACGAGGCCCTGGCCCTGCCTTCCGAGCTGGCGGTGCAGGTGGCTTTGCGGACTCAGCAGGTCATCGCCCACGAGAGCGCGGTGTGCGACACGGTGGACCCCCTGGCCGGCTCATACTATGTGGAGTACCTCACCGACCAGATCGAAGCCAGGGCTCAGGACTACATCGATCAAATCGATAGGATGGGCGGGGCGGTGGCGGCCATCGAGAAGGGTTTTATACAGAAGGAAATCCAGGACAGCGCCTACCGCTATCAGCGGGAGATCGAAAAGAACGAACGCATCGTGGTGGGCCTCAATAAGTTTCAGGTGGCGGAAGAGGAGAAGCCCAAGGACCTCCTCAAGGTGGATCCCGAGGTGGGCAACAAACAGCTAGCCCGACTCAAGGAACTCAAGAGCGCCCGGGACAACGCCTCAGTTCAACAGGCCCTGGCCGAATTGAAGACCGCGGCGGAGGGCACCGCCAACCTCATGCCGCCCATTTTGAAGGCGGTGCAGGTCCTGGCCACCCTGGGAGAAATCTGCGACACCCTGCGGGACGTCTGGGGCGAATACGAAATGACGGTGATGTAGGGAGATTATTGGGGGGAGGGTCAGGGACCGGGCGTCCTTAGCCCCCTCCCTCAACCGCAAAGTTTCAGCAAGGAGAGGGGACCATGCAGGAAACCAGAAAAATCCGGGTCTTGGCCGCCAAACCGGGACTGGACGGTCATGACCGGGGTATCAAGGTCATCTGTGCGGCGCTTCGGGATGCGGGGATGGAAGTGATTTACACGGGCCTCAGGCAAACCCCGGAGCAAATCGTCAGTGCGGCCGTGCAGGAAGACGTGGACGTCATCGCCATGAGCTGCCTCTCCGGGGCTCACGGCTACCTGTTCCCCCGGGTGATGGAGATTCTCCAGGACAAGGGCGTCAGCGACATCCTGGTCCTGGGCGGCGGCATCATCCCGGAGGAAGACGTCCCGGCCCTGAGATCCTCCGGCATCGCCGAGATCTTCGGCCCAGGCACGGATACTAATGATATCGCCGCTTATATCCGGGGAAATCTCAGAAAAAACTGAAGGTATGACAAAAAAAGGGGCGGAGGTTGCCATCCTCTGCCCCTGATGCCGTTTCGGCGGTCAACCTTATCCAGAAGCCGCTTTTTTCCCGTAAATCCGTTTGATCAACTCCATCTCCTCCCGTTTGCTCTGCACATCTTCGTTCAGTCGAGCCTCGTGAAGCATGGTCAAAATCTCTTTAATCTGGGGTCCGGGCTCGAAACCCAGGGCCAGGAGATCACGCCCGCGCAGCGTGGGTTTCAGGTGCTTGAGGTGCGTAAAGTACAAGGACACGGTCCGCTTGGAGGACTCCTGGCGGGACTTGGCCATCATGTACAGAAGGTATTCCGTGCCCATGGGCTTGAGGAGCTGGTAAATCTGGCTGCGGCTGGGCTCCCCCAAGCGGAAGAGCTTGATGAGGGCCCGGTCCGCAGCGTCCTTGCCCTCCAGTATGTTAGCCGCCAGTTTCGGGGAAGGCCTGAACCGGCCCATCATTTCTTCCAGATCCTCAATGCTTAGCGCCTCCACGAGTCCCAGAAAGTAGACCAGCCAGCGCTCGAACTTCTCTTCCAGGTAAGACAGATCGAACCAGGATATTACCGCCTGCACCCGCTCCAGCATGGCCCGGGTACTTTCGTCGAACCACAACCGGGGGTGGATGGCCTTGAGAAGGTCCAGTTCCGCCAGCCGGGCGATGGCCGGGATGGGATTTTCTTCCTGAAGGATGAGCTTGAGCTCCTGGAACAGCCGAACCCCGGAAAGGCGGTCAAAGAAGTTGTTTTTCACCGCGTTATGAATGAGGTTGATGGTGAGCTTGCTGATGCGAAAGCGGAAGCGCTGCTCGAAGCGAATGGCCCGGAAGACCCGGGTGGGGTCCTCCACGAAGCTCAGGTTGTGCAGCACGCTGATGCGCCGATCCTTCAGGTCCCGGTGGGCCCCAAAGAAGTCGAGCAGAGTGCCGAAATCCTGCGGGTTGAGCTTGATGGCCAGGGTGTTGATGGCAAAGTCCCGGCGGAACAGGTCCATCTTGATGGAGCTGTACTCTACCACGGGGAGGGCTCCCGGTTCGTCGTAATATTCAATGCGGGCGGTGGCCACATCCACCTTGAAGTCGTCCGGGAAGATGAGCACTGAGGTCTTGAACTTTTGGAACACCCGGGCTCGGGTTCCGTAGCGGGCCGCGAAGGCCTTGGCGAAGACGATGCCGTCCCCTTCGATGACAATGTCCACGTCCAGGTTTTCCTGCTTGATAAAGAGGTCCCGGACAAAGCCCCCCACTACATAGGCATGAAAGCCCAACTCTTCGGCCACCTGCCCAATCTGGGTTAGGATCGTCAGGATCTTGGTGGAGAGGCGCTCCCGCATCATGCTGACGATGTTTTTCTTCCGTAAAGGCTGGGACCACTGGCTCTCCTCGGATTCATCCCCGATATCGATGAGCAGGTTCAAAAGGTCCCGGCGGCTGATGACCCCGACAACCTCCTCCTCCTGGATTACCGGCAGCAGGCGTTGCTTGGTGGTCACCAGGCGTTCCTGGATCTCCGGTAGGGTGGCCTCGGGGCTTACCGTGGCCACCGGAGCTGTCATGTATTCTTTGACCGGGTGGTGTTTGAGCCCGTGATAAATGCCCTTTTCCACGATCTGACGGGAAATTACCCCACAGAGCTTGCCGTCCTCCACCACCGGGACGGCGTTGATATTGTAACGGTTGAGGGTGAGCTCAGCTCCCTCCAGATCGACCTCCGGGGAGATCCACTTCACCGGGAAGGCCATGATGTCCCGGGCCCGGCGCAAGGGCCGCACCTGCCGATGGATGATTTGCTTGAGACTCTCCTCCACCTGGGAGAGGGGCTTGTCTTTGATGGCCGCGGAGGCTGCGTATTCGTGTCCGCCGCCGCCCATTTCCGCCAGGATTTCCCCCACGTTCACTTCCGGCAGGCGGCTCCGCCCCACCACGTAGACCCGGTCTTCCATCTGGGCCAGGGCGAAGAGGACCTGCAGGTTTTCCATATCCATAAATTTATGTGCCAACACGGCAAAATCAGCCACGTATTGGGAGGCCATGGTCCTGGCCACCACCACTTCGGTGCCGTCCACCATGAAACGGCTGGCGTGGGCGATGAGGTCGTTGAGCAGGGCCACCTGCTCGGCGGTGAGCTCCCGGGTGACCATTTGGGACACCACGTTGAGGTCGGCCCCCTGGCGCAGGAGATACGCCGCAGCCTCGAAGTCTTCCGGGGTGGTGGAGGAAAAGGTGAAAGAACCGGTGTCCTCAAAGAGCCCCAGTGCCATGATGGTAGCCTCCTGAGGGGAAGGCTCCAGGTTCTTTTCCCGGAGGATTTTGGTCATGATGGCGGTGGTGGAGCCCAGAGGTTGCACTATTTCGAAACTTCCGTGGACGTCCTCCGGCGAGTCGGGATGGTGGTCAAAGATGTGGATGTCCACTTCGTCTGAGGTGGCGGCTTCGGCGAACTTGCCGATGCGGGAAAGCTGGCGGGTGTCCACCAGGATGAGGCGCTTGATTTCTTCCGGATCGACGTTCTTGGCCCTGGTAAAATCGAGAAAATAAAAACTGGAGCGTATGAAAAAGTCCCGCAGGTTCCCTTCCTGGGCGCCGGGGAAAACCAGGATGGCCTGGGGGTATAGTTTCTTGGCCGCCACCATGGAAGCCAGGGCGTCAAAATCGGCGTTGAGGTGGGTGGTGATCACCTCCAGCGTCCGGGCGGGAGCGGGCTTTTCCTTAGTCATGATCGGGGATGGGCCTTTTTATGGGCCGCCTTGAGGCGCTCGGCGTCCAGATGGGTGTAAATCTGGGTGGTGGCCAGGTCGGCGTGCCCCAGGAGAAGCTGCAGCACCCGCAGGTTGGCCCCCCGGGCCAGGAGGTGGGTGGCGAAGGAGTGGCGGAGGGTGTGGGGGGAGATGTCCCGCAATCCGGCCAAACGGGCATAGCGTTGGAGGATTTTCCAGAAACCCTGGCGGGTCAGGGGGCCGCCCCGCCGATTGACGAACATGAAGGGGCTCTCCTTCTCCTTGAGAAGTTGGGACCGGCCCTGGGTAAGGTAGAGCTTAAGCTTTTCCACCGCCTGGGGGACCATGGGCACCAGTCGTTCTTTCTGACCTTTGCCCAGGGGCCGCACCACTCCCCGGCGCAGATCCACTTGCTTCAGGGTCAGGCCCACAAGCTCTGAGACCCTGAGACCCGTGGCGTAGAGCACCTCGAGGAGGGCGGCGTCCCGCTGGCCCAACGGGGTGGAGGGGTCCACCGCATTGAGTAGGGCCTCCACCTCCTGTTCGCTCAACACCTGGGGCAGCTTCAGGGGCAGACGGGGGGAGTCCAGGAGCTCCACCGGGTTGGCGGGGAGCCGCTCTTCCCGTTGCAGGAAACGGAAGAACTGGCGCAGGGCCGAGAGGCGCCGGGCCCGGCTGCGGGCGGCCAGGCCTCGGGCCTGAAGGGAGGCGAGGTAGCTCTGGATGTCCTCCAGGGTTACTTCCTCCCAGGCCTCCCGTTTCAGGGAGCGCAGGAAATCCCGAAAATCCTGCAGGTCGTTGGCATAGGACTCCAGAGTCAAGGGAGCCAGGCCCCGCTCCGCCCCCAGGTGGTGGTAAAACTGCTCCAGGAGCTCGTCCATGTAGTCGGGGCCGGCGGCCCTGAGACCTGACAAGAGGGCCTGAAGTTCGGTCTGGCTCAACACCTGGGTGGGGGAGGGCTCCTGGTCCGGCCACTCCAGGGAACTGAGGGGATTATGGGAAATTAGGCCCCGGTCGTGCAGGAACTGGAAGAATCGCTGGAGCGCCGCCCAGTGCCGCTCCAGTTGCCGCGCCGACACGTCCAGCTCCGTCAGATGCTTAAAAAAAGCCTGGCAGTCGCCGGAAGCTATCTCCTCCCACGCCCTCCTCCCCCGGCCCTGGAAAAAGGCGCAGAAATTTTGGAGATCCTGCTCCCAGGCTTCCCGCGTGGAGGCGGGCAGGTCGGGATCGGTTTCCAGGTGCTGGAGGAATTTTTTGAGAGCACTTTCCACGGCGCTGAGCTCTTCCTTATTTCTAATTTTCATTATACCCTTAAAATTATCGGAAAGGCATAAGGGAGATAAGGTATAGCGACTTTTCTGGTCTGAGCCAGGCGGATTCTAAGAATCCGCCTGGCTCAGACCTGCACCCCAGCTTAAGGGTTTGGGGGATGGGGCAGGGGTCTGTGACCTCTGGCCCCCTCACCCAACATCAACACTATGACCCAACTCATTTACGGTCGGCAGGCGGTCCAGGCGGCGTTGCGCCAGGAGGGCGCGCCCCTGGATGAAGTACTGGTGGCTGACGGCGTGGGGGGCAGATTCCTCAAGGAGGTGCGAGATCTGGCCCGGGCCGCAGGGGTGCGCCTCAAGCGGGTGCCCCGGGTCACCCTGGACCGCCTATGTCGCAGCGCCAATCACCAGGGGGTGGCGGCCCGGCGGGCCGGTTTTGCCTATCGTCCCCTGGAGGAGCTGCTGGAGCGGCTCCCTAACTTGCCGGACCGTGCCCTCCTGGTAGCCGCAGACTCCCTCACCGACCCTATGAACCTGGGGAATTTGTGCCGCAGCGCCCTGGCCGCCGGGGCCCATGGGTTGATTGTTCCCCGGGATCGGGCTGCGGGCGTCACTCCCGCGGTCATCAAAGCCGCCGCCGGGGCTC
>CBFDAH010000017.1:0-27147 GCA_965602785.1 uncultured Syntrophobacterales bacterium | reverse complement strand
TTTCAGTTTTCTGTAATGAATTCAGAAAAAATTCGCTTTAAACTCATTTAAGGCTAAGGCTTTCTAAGGTTCAAGGCTGAACAGCCATTGGCATATTGAGAGTTTTTCTCTCTCAATAAACAGAAAACGGAAAACAGGAAACTCCCTACCCTACCTTCCGTAACGCCGCGGCGATGCGGGCCTGGGCGGCGTGCCAGGCCGGCACCACGGCCGCCAGCACCCCCACGGCCAGGGCGATGGCGAGGCCCATGGACATGGTCTCCTGGCTGACATTCAGGCCGGGGAAGTACTGTGTTACGCTTTTGGGGAACAGTTTTAGCGCCGGAAAGCTTAAAGCCAGGCCCAGGCCCCCGCCCACCAGGGCCATAAGCAGGGACTCCCCCATGATGATACCGGCCAGGTGGTACGGACGGAATCCCAAGGTCTTGAGGACGGCAAACTCCCCCAGGCGCTCCCTGGCATTCATGGCCATGGTGTTGGCCAGCACCACCAGGATGACCCCGATGACCATCCAGGAAACCACCTGGATGGCCACGAGAATGGAACTGGTCATTTCCACGAAACTCAGGTTAAAAGCGGCCTCGGTTTCCGTCAGGGTTTCGGCCAGGGAGTTTTTAAAGGTTGCATCGATCGTTTGAGACACCGATGCGGCCAGTTCAGGACGTTCCACCTGGACCATGTACCACCCCACCTTGTCGGCCTCCTGGGGGGCAAGCTTTTTCATCTTTTCGTTCAGGTAATCCCAATGAAAGAATAATTGGGTCTCGTCGGTATTGGGAAATCGGCCGTCGTAAATGGCCCGGAGCACTAAACGGTATTCCCCCTGAAAGTAGGTACCCTTGAGAACGATGGTGTCACCTAGCTTCCAGCCGAAGCGCTTGGCCAGTCTGCGGCCGGCGGCGGCGCCCCGGCGGTCCTTAATGAGGGCCAATTTTTGCTCAGGGGGAAAGATAAACTCCGGGTACATGTCCAGGTAGCCGGGTATGGACATGGCGAACTGAGGGAAAAAGTTCCGTTTGTCGACGTATATCCCTTCAAACCAATAGGCGTACCCCACCTTCCTGATGCCGGGGATGGCCTGAATTTTGGGGAGATAGGACAAGGGCAGGGGAAAGAGCAGGGAGACTGAGCTTCTGGTCACCAGTCGCAAAGGAGAGGAGAGTTCCACGCCGGCATACCAGGCCGTCACCACGGTGCGCAGGATGCAAAAGGCCAGCACCGCCACGGCCATGCCCAACACCGTGAGCCCGGTCCGTAAAGGATGCCTCAACGTATTACGCCAGATGAGCTTGAGCATGGTTTTCGGTTTTCAGTTTTCTGTTTTCTGTAATGAATTCATAAAAATTTCGCTTTAAACTCATTTAAGGCTAAGGCTTTCTAAGGGTCAAGGCTGAACAGCCATTGGCCTAGTGAGAGTTTTTCTCTCTCAGAAAACAGAAAACGGCAAACAGGAAACTCCCTACCCTACCTTCCTCAAAGCCTCGGCGATGCCCACCTGGGCGGTGCGCCAGGCGGGCAAAAGGGCCGCCAGAACCCCCACGGCCAAAGCGGTGCTCATCCCCAGGGCCAGGGTTTTGTCGGTCAAGGGAAAGACCCGGAAGTACTGGCCCAGGGCGGTCTTGAAAAAGTGCACCGCCGGGAACGTCAGGATGAGTCCCATTAGTCCTCCCAGGGAGGCCAGCAGCAGAGACTCTCCCATAATGAGGCCGGCCAGGTGCCGGGGTCGGTAGCCCATGGTTTTGAGCACCGCATACTCCCCCTGGCGCTCCCGGGCGCTCATGGCCATGGTGTTGGCCAGGAGAACCAGGATGACGCCTATAACCAGCCAGGAGACCACCTGGATGGCAAGCAACAGGGCCTCGGTCATGGAAACAAAGCCCATCTGGAAGGCGGCCTCGGTTTCGGTCAAGGTTTCCGCCAGAGAATTCCGGAACATGGCGTCGATCTCCCGGGCCACAGGCGCGGCCTGCTCCGGGGTCGCCACCCGGGTAAGAAACCACCCCACCTGGTCGGCCCGCGCGGGGGCTGTCTTTTTCATGGTTTCGTTCAGATAATCCCAGTGGAAAAAGAAGCGGCCCTCGTCGGTGGTGGGGTAGCGGCCGGTATAAATGGCCTTGAGGACAAAGCGGTACTCCCCCGGATAAATAGTGCCCCGCAGGATAATTGAGTCCCCCAGGCGCCAGCCGTAGCGCCGGGCCAGTTGGCGGCCTGCCAGGAAGCCCCGCCGGTCCTGGAAAAGCTCGAGTTTCTGGTCTGGGGGAATGACATACTCCGGATAGATTTCCATATATTTCGGCAAAGATACCGCAAATTGGGGGAAAAAATTGCGTTCGTCAATGTAAATGCCGCCGAACCAGTTGCCGTAGGCGAGGTTGGCGATGCCGGGGATGGCGGCGATTTTTTGCTGATAGGCCAGGGGCAGGCGGAAGACGAGGGAGATGGCATTTCTGGTCACCAGGCGCACCGGAGAGGCGGCGGCCACTCCGGAGTACCAGGCCGCCACCACGGTGCGCAGCAGACAGAAGGCCAGGACCGCCAGAGCCATACCCGAAATAGTGAGGCTGGCGCGCAAAGGGTGCCTCAAAGTGTTGCGCCAGACAAGTTTGAACATAGGACTGGTCAGGTGAAAGCGGTCAATGTTAAGCAGCCGGCTTTCTTCACTTCTGGCGGTCAAGGACCCGGGCCAATCGTCGGACCCGGGCCGGGTCGCCGCAGGTTAGAACATACGGCGCAATGTCCCCCGGCCCCAGAAGTGTCCGGCAGGGAATTTGCAGGATCGGACCATCTTCAGAAGAAAAAATGTAGCCGCAGGCTTTAGCCTGCGTCAGCACAGGTTGAAAACCTGTGCCACCAGAGTCTTCCCTAATGGGAGGATCGCCTCCCAACATGAAGATGATTCGCTATCCAGAACCCGGGGGCGGGTAGAGCCCACCTAAGAAAAATCCTTAAAAAGTAAAAATTTCTGGAAGTGAATCGCCCCTCAGCCACTAGAGCAAGTAATTATCATACCGGACACTCCTGCCCCGGCCCGCAGCCGATGTGGTACTAGCGGCCCTTTTCATTGGTGGGGAGGTCGGGGGCCGGCGTTGGGAGAGTATTGGCTCGCCTCGACGGCATACACCCTCACGCAGGCATTAACGGGTCGCCCTGGAGGCGGCTGGATCTGTGATTGTTCCGCTCGTCCATCATCAGGTTCCCCTTGATGAGGCGGATGAGACGAGGGGCCCGTTCCGCAGCCGAGGGGTCGTGGGTGACCAGGATAATGGTTTTTGAAAACTCCTCGTTCAGGCGGCACAATAGGTCCAGGATCTCCCGGGCCGAGTCCAGGTCCAGGTCGCCGGTGGGCTCGTCCGCAGAGATAAGGGTCGGGTCGGTGATGAACGCCCGGGCGATGGCCACCCGCTGCTGCTGACCCCCGGAGAGCTGTCCGGGATAATGGCTGCTGCGGTCCTCTAGTCCCACCAGTTCCAGGGCCAGATCCACATGCTCCCGGCGCTCCCGGCGAGACAAGGGTGTGAGGAGAAGTGGTAACTCCACGTTCTCAAAGGCGGTGAGCACCGGGATGAGTTGATAAAATTGGAAAATAAAGCCCACGTGCCGGGCCCGCCACGCAGCCAACTGGGCCTCGGAAAGTTGCGTCAAATCCACGCCGCCCACGGTGAGGACCCCTTGGTCGGGACGGTCCAGGCCGGCGATGAGGTTCAGGAGGGTGGTCTTGCCCGAGCCGGAAGGGCCCATCAAGGCCAGGAACTCCCCTGTCGCAATGGTGAGGGAGATGTCCTCAAGCACCGGCAACACTTGGCTCCCCCGCCGGTAGGACTTGTACAGGTGGTCGATTTCCACCAGGGGGGGCGAGGAGGAAACATTTACAGTCATGTCGGTCCAGGAAACAATATTCTGTCAAGTGGCCTGTTAAGCCCGTTAAAGGCGCGTGGCGGAGCGGATTACCGAATCAGTCACCCCGATCCTGGCGAACAGGTCACCAGGGAGAGCGCCTCACCGGGCCAGAGAAATTGTCACATCTCCTTTAATTTTACCCGGGCTCCACTCTTGAGCGAGGCCGGGGGATTCAGCACCACCCGGTCCCCCTCCTTGAGACCCTTGGTAATATCCACGAGTTCCCCCATAGCCGGGCCCACCGACACCGGCACCTCCTTCACCCGGCTCCCCTCCAGGACAAAGGCCACGGTGCGGTCATCTCTCTTGACCAGAGTGGACTTGGGGACAGCCAGGCGGGGGCGGTTCTGCCCGGCCTTCAACGGACGGGAGAGAAAAGCCACCTTGGCGCTCATCTCCGGCAGGATGCGGGAGTCCGTTTCCAGGAACTTCACCTTGGTGAGCACCGTCGCCTTGGCCCGGTCGGCGGTGGGGACGATCATATGGACCTCGCCGCGAAAACGCCGGTCCGGGATGGCATCCAGGGTTATATCGCAAGGCTGCCCTTTGTAGACCTTGTCCAGGTTCGACTCGGCCACGTCGGCTTCCACCATTAGGGAATTCAGGTCCGCCATGGTGACCACAGAAGCCCGGGCGTTGACCGCGGCCCCAAAAGGCGCCACCACCTCCCCCACGTCGGCGTTTTTCGTCGTCACCACACCGTCAAAGGGGCTGCGGATGTAAGAGTACCCCAGGGCTGCTTGGGCTTCAGCCAGGCCGGCCTGTGCGGTGAGAATGCGGGCCCGGGCGCTTAACACCCCTGCCTTGCCCTTCTTGTAGCGGGCCACCGCAATATCGAAATCCTGGCGAGAGATCAGATCCTGGTCCACCAGGGTCTTAAACCGCTGGTACTGCAGTTTCGCGTCGGTGAGCTCCGCTTGGGCCGTAACCAGGCCGGCTTGCGCTTCGGCAACCTGGGCCTTGGCCTGGTTCCGGACTGCCACCAGATCCTCATTCTCCAGGCTGGCCATGATCTGGCCCTTCTTGACCCGGCTGCCTTCCTCCACCTCCAGGTGGGCCAAGCGGCCGGTACTCTTAGAGGATACGGCCGCCTTGCGCTGGGCCACCACGTAGCCGCTGGCGTTGAGCACCGTATAGGCCTGGGCGGGATAGACCTTGGCCGCCACTGTCACCGCCACCTCCTGGGCCGGCCTGAGGGGCCCCCATACGTATAGAGCCGCCAGCACCACCAGGACCACACCCAGGAGGATCAGGATTACCCTGAGGCGGCGGGAGGGGGCGGGGCGGGACTCTCCAGCGGGGCGATCGATACGCAGTCGGTCAAGATCAGAAATCAAGGGTGATCACCTGCACGATTAGAAAACTTACCATCCCGATTGTTAACAGATTTAAGATTGAAAATCAATTAAACCAGGATGGTAAGGCCTCTTGGTCACAGCTCGGTGATGCCCTCCTTGGTGACGCTCAGGAATCGAAAGGGCGGGCCCACGTACTGATCCTGAGAGGCCAGTTTCTCCATGGCGGACTTGGCCAGGGCCACCACCTCGGCGATGGGGGCGAGGCTCGCCACCAACTGGTTCAGCTTATACTCCAGACCCATGCGCCGGGGCAGTGTGAAGATATGGGTCACCTGGGTGGACTCGATTTTGGGGGGCTTGACCCGGTCCCAGATGATAAAGAGCCGACTGGGGTTATCCGGGGTTTGCGGGGAATAGCCGGCGATGACCAGGTACATGTTGATCACCGGATCCAAGGGCAGCTTCTCACAGGCCTTGCGGAAAAAATCGTCCACTTTGCCGGTGAAGAAGGGCACCGCGGCTTGAATCAGGTCATCGATGTCCGTGAGCTTTTCTCCTTTGGCGAACGCCGCAAAGTCCCGGGCCAGATCCTGGGCCTCCACTGCCCCGGCGGAGGCCAGGACGGCGTGAGAGGTTAACGGTGTGAGGCGGTCAATGGTGACAAAACGCTCTTCACCCGCCGGCTCAAACAACTCAGCCCGGCTGTCGCTGGCTACGACAATGCCTTCCGGAGTCGCGCAAGCAAGTAATTGTCCCATAACCCTCCTCCTTTAAGAGAATTTTTTCGGCATTTCTAGTTAATTAATCATTGCCAAAGCAAGGGTCAAGCGACGGGGACCACGTGGGATGGGAAGAAATTCAAAGGGGGGCCATTATGGAGAAAGGCCCCCCCTAAGAGGAACAGGTGGGTAGGCAAGTGGGGAGCTCCGCCTTGGGAACGAGCTTGGTTGGGCCCGGTCCTGGCCGGAAGCTCGCCTCTCAGTGGTATATCCGGGACTTCGAGTCCTGGATTAAAGCCGCCAGAGCCTCCATCTCTTGCTGGTTGGGATCAACTTTACCTTTTTGACCCTGAACCTGGGCCAGGTTCCGCTGAAGATTCTGGAGGGATTCCCGGAGATTGTGAAGCACTACCTGAAGAGCGTCCAGGGCTAGAACCAGGGCCTCCTGATGTTGACCCTGGGCCAGCAGCTCCCGGGCCCGTTGCAATTGGACGGCTGCGTGGTTGGTGTCTGGTAAGCTCGGCATGATGAGACCTCTCGTGTATGCTTGCAAGAAAGGGGAGCAAGTCCCATACCAGGGCCCGGTAAACTCTAAATATTAAATTAATTAAAGTGGTTATACGAATTTAAGACTAACTTGTAAGTTTCAATTTCTTAACAAGACGTAAAGAAACCTGACTAAACGATTAGCCTTTGGGGGAGGGGCTGGTGATGTCGGCGGGCAAGAAACGTTTGAGCTCCTGCAGGATGTGCTTGTAACGGTCTACCAGGGTGATGAGCTGCTGCTGTTGGCGTTGGACGGTCTGGAGAGTTTGCTGGAGTTTGGCCTGCTCCTGCTTAAGGTGAATGTTCTCCCGGCGCAGGGTGTGGTTTTCCCCCTCCAGGTGCATGAGGTCCTCCTCCAGGGTGCCTTTCTCGGAGTTAAGCTCCTCCTCCCGGTGGCGCAGTTCCGCCGCCCGGTGCGCGTAGGCCTCCTCCATCCGGTCTGTAAGGCGGGCCTGGGTCTCGTGCACCACTAACTCCTGATACAGGCGGCTCCAGCTCTCAAAGCCCAGGCAAACATTGGCCACATAGTGGAAGCGCCGACGGTCCTCACTGGTGAGGTTCCGGTAGTAGGACTGGAGCTTCTCGGTGGAGACGGCCGCCAGGGCTTCCTGAAAGCGGGCGCCGTCCCGGTCCGGGTTGATGATTAGAGGCGTCTCGCCGATGAGCTGTTTGATGGTTTTTAGAGAGGCTACAGTGTTCATAGGATAACCTGACGGATTACTCAGAACTCCACCACGGTGTCGTCCCCCAGGAGGAGTTGGAGAGAACGCTGGCGGTTGTGTCGTGCCACCCTGGCGTTCCTGCCCAGTAGGCTGTCCTCCAGGCGGTCCACCTGGAAAAGGGTGACCCCTGTCAGGAGCACCGAGTGTTCGATGACGGAGTTTTCCACCCGAGAGTGGTCTCCCACGCTGGTGAAGGGCCCGATGAAGCTGTCCTGAATCAGGCAATTCTCGCCGATGACCGCCGGGCCCCGGATGGTGGATCTGATGACCCGGGTGCCGGCTCCCACGGCCACCCGGCCGTTAACCTGACTTGTATCGTCCACCTCCCCCAAAATTTCCCGGTTGCACCACTCGTCCAGCACCTGGGTGTTGGCGGTCAGGAGGTCGTCTTTTTTACCGGTGTCCAGCCACCAGCCTTCAAGCCGGCGCCAATCCACCCGTTTGCCCGTCTCCAGGAGATGCTGAATGGCATCGGTAATCTCCAGTTCCCCCCGCCAGGAAGGAGTCAGGGTATCGATGGCCGGATGGATGGCCGTGCCGAAGAAATACACTCCCACCAGAGCCAGGTTGGTGGGGGGGGCCTTCGGCTTTTCCACCAAGCGCGTCAGACCTCCCTCCCCGTTCAATTCGGCTATGCCGAACTGGCTGGGGTTGTCCACTCCTTTGAGAAGGATGAGGGCATCCAGAGCCTCCTCCTGGAAGGCTTTCAGGAAAAGAGTGATGCTGCTGCTGATGAGGTTGTCTCCCAGATACATGACAAAGGGGGAGTCCTGGAGGAACCCCCGGGCGGTCCGCACCGCGTGGGCCAGACCCCCTGGCTGGTCCTGGAGGATATAGGTGATGCCGACGCCGAAGCGGGAGCCGTCCCCCAGCGCTTCCTGGACTGACTCCCCGGTCTCAGGGCTGATAATGACCCCTAAGTCCGTCACTCCCGCCTGGGCCAAATTCTCGATGACATAATACAGGATAGGTTTGTTGGCTACCGGTACCAACTGTTTGGCGGCAGTGTGGGTGAGCGGCCTGAGCCGGGTCCCTTTACCGCCGCTCAGAATCAAGCCCTTCATAACTCCTCCCCTGGGTGGCAGGATTCTTACGTCATTATCGACTAAATTCCCCAAAAGATTAAGCCCCTTTTCCGAGGGTGCCGCGGTTTCCGCTTCCGAAACCCTGCCGGAGCTCGGGAAAAACCGAGGATGAACTCCGGAAAACGAGGCATAAATTGCATTTCCCGGGGCAATATGTTACCGTCATCCATATTTTTTTGGGCCCCACCGGCTCTTTTCCCAAACGAGGCCGTAAGACAGCATGGAACCGACCCCTGACGACCAAGCAGAACGCGTCCGACCTCTGATAAACAGCATCCTGGAACGCTTCAATGCAGAGCAGATCACGTCCAAGGAAGCCGGCTGGGTGATCCTGGGCCTGAGTCACCGCCTGATGACGGTGCTGGAACAGGACCCGGAGGAGCGCCAAGCTTTCATATTACAATTTATCAATCTGGTCAACCAGTATCTGGCCGGAGAGTTACAAAGCGACTGAGGGCCAGGTACTTTTTGTGGCCTTGCTACTCTCGTGATCCGGTCACGGGGGTGAAAATTTCGCATCTCTGCCAACGGCGCCTAATGCACTATGAAACGGCGAGCTCATTCCATCCTGGAGCTGATGGGGGAAACCCCCATGGTGCGGCTCAACAAGCTCAACCCCAATCCCCGGATCGAGGTCTGCGTCAAGCTCGAGTATTTCAACCCCGGGGGCTCTGTCAAGGACCGCCCCGCCCTGGCCATGATCGAGGCCGCCGAGACCTCAGGGGAGCTGACCCCCGGCCAGACAGTCATTGAGGCCACCAGCGGCAATACCGGCATCGGCCTGGCCATAGTATGCGCCGTCAAGGGCTACCGGCTGCTGTTGGCCATGCCCGAGTCCGCTTCCGAGGAGCGCAAGCGCATCCTGAGGGCCTTGGGGGCGGAACTCCTGCTTACCCCCGCCCACCTGGGCACCGACGGGTCCATCGAGGAAGTTTACACCATGGCCCGGGAAAATCCCGAGACCTACTTCCTGGCGGACCAGTTCAACAACATTCACAACCCCGCCTCGCATCAGGCCACGGCCCGGGAAATCTGGGAGCAGACCGAAGGCCAAGTCACTCACGTGGTGTCCACCATAGGCACCACCGGCACCCTGATGGGCTTGACCCAGTACCTGAAAGACTACAATCCTGATATTCAGATAGTGGGGGTGGAGCCCTACCAAGGCCACGCCATCCAGGGCTTGAAAAACCTAATAGAGTCTTACGTCCCGGGTATTTTTGTCAAGGGCGCGGCCGATGACATCCTCCACGTGGAAGACGAGGAAGCCTTTGAAACGGCCCGGCGTCTGGCCCGGGAAGAGGGGCTTTTTTTAGGCATGAGCTGCGGCGCGGCGGTGGCCGTGGCCCTGCGCCTGGCCCGGGAACTCGAGCGCGGTCTTATCGTGGCCATCGCCCCGGACGGCGGTGAACGCTACCTTTCCACCCCGCTGTATGCCGAAAAGGAGGTCCCCACCCTTCAGTTTTACAACTCCCTCACCCGGACCAAGGAGGCCTTCGAACCCTGCCGGGCCGGGGAGGCCACCCTCTTTGTGGACGGCCCCGCCTTGAACGCCCACCTCTCCCTGGGGGTGGCCCGCCGCCTGGTGCTGGCCGACCTCTTGAAACGGTACCTTCGCTTTCGGGGCTTCAAGGTGCGGGAGCTTGTGAGCTTGATTGACCTGGACGACCGGGCCCTGGCCGGAGCGGCAGCCGCAGGGCAGGATCTCTCAGTTTTTACGACGCACTACCGGGAGGAGTTCTTTCGGGATCTCCAGGCCCTGCGGGTCCAGGAGGACAGCCTTTTTCCTCTGGCCTCCGAGCACGTAGATGACATGGTGGCCCTGACCAGGCGGCTGCTGGAGCGAGGCTATGCCTACGAAAAACTGCGCTCCGTTTATTTTGATATTTCCCGCTTCAAGGATTACGGCCGCCTCTCGAGGGTGGACTTGAGTAAAATCAGGGTGGGAAAGACCGTGGACCTGGATGAGTATGCCAAGGAGAACCCCCGGGATTTCACCCTCTTGAAAAGAGCCAAGCTGGGAGAGCTCAAAAAAGGGCTTTATTACACCACCCCCTGGGGTAAGGTGCGCCCCAGTTGGCATCTGGAATGCGCCACCATGGCTTTTAAACTCTTGGGGAGCACCGCCGACTTCCACGTGGGGTCCATCGAATCACTTTTCCCTCACGAGGAAAACGAAAATGCTCTGTTTGCCGCGGCCACCGGCAAACCTATGGCCCGCTTCTGGCTCCATGGCGAACGGATCCTGCGGGATGGGCGGGCTCTGAAGGACGCGGGGGAAGTAACCGTACGGGACCTCCTCACCCAAGGCTGGAAAGGAGAGGAGGTGCGATTTTTTCTGCTCGCCACCCACTACCGCAAACCCCTCACCTTCAGCGAGGAGAGTCTCAAGGCTGCCGCCCGGGCCCGGGCCCGCCTGGACCGCTTCCTCGTGCGGCTGGCCTCGGTGACGGCAGGAGACGACACCGGGCTTGCCCAGGTGGAGGAGCGCCTGTTCCAGCTCAAGCGGGAGGTGACCCGGGCCCTGGACGACGACCTGAACATCGCCCAGGCCCTCTCGGCCCTGTTCAACCTGATGGGAGAGCTGAACGCTGAGGTGGACCGGGGAAAAATCGGCGAGAAAGGAGTCCACCACATTCTGGCTCGCCTGGCGGAGGTGGACGAACTCCTGGGGATCTTGAATCCCCCGGAAACCATCCGGGACGCCGCCATCGAAGCCCGCTTACAGGAGCGGGAGGAGGCGAGAAAACGCCGGGATTGGGCCAGCGCCGACCTCATCCGAGGGGAACTGGCGGACCAGGGCATCGAAGTCACCGACACTCCCGGCGGTCCCATTTGGCGCCGAGGGTGAGGGGAAGAAATACAGCATACGCTGTTGTGGGGGAGTGGCCTCAGGGACAGCGGCCCCATACCCCCCAATCCCCAAACTGCTAACCCGGGCTTCCCGCCCGGGCTCCAAGGCCAGGGAAATTTCCCGGGCCAGCACATTAAAGAAACTGAAAAATATTTGAGGTGAAAAAAATGAGGAAGATGCTCTCTCTTCTGGTCATTCTCTTGGTTGTCGGCCTCAGTTATGTGGTTTACGGTGCCTCTCCGGAAAGTTACATGCCCCTGAAAGAAGGCATGGTCTGGGAATTTCAGTATAAGGTCATTGACCTGAAAACCAAAAATCAGGTAGATGAAGCAAAATCAACCAAGAAAATTTTACCCCCGGTGGACATTAAGGGTACTAAGGTTACCCCCCAGCTATTTTCTTTTTATAAACCCAAAAATGTTTTACAAAATGAAAGCAAATATTTTATAAGAAAAGAACCAAGTGGATTTTCCGTTTTTGCTCGCCAATCAAAAAAAGATAAGGTACCGAAAATTATCGATAAAAAATTCTATGTATTAAAGTTCCCCTTAACCAAGGGAGCTTCATGGAAACATGATTTGAAAAATTTTACAGTTAATATTATCATAGAGAGTACTAATGCCGATGTACAGGTGCCTGCAGGCACATTTAAGAATTGTTTACTTATCAAAAAATTATATTTCAACAAAGGGGATGTCAAAAAACCTACACAAGAATCACTTTTTTGGTTCGCCCCTGGAGTGGGAAATGTCAAAGTAGTGAGGAAAAATTTTGAAAAGAATAGGGAAGTTACTCAAGAGCTCGTTTCCTTCAAAAAATAACCTCAACCAACGTCTTGGCGGCAAGGCCATATCAAGAAAAGGGTAAACTCATGGCGGACAAGCCTTGGGGCGGGCGCTTCGAAGGGCCGACGGAGAAGAGCGTGGAGGAGTTCACCACCTCTCTTAATTTCGACCGGCGGCTGTACCGGCAGGACATCCGCGGCTCCATGGCCCACGCCAGAATGCTCGCCAAGCAGGGTATCTTGACTGAGGCGGAGGCGGAGGCCATTATTCAAGGCCTGGGAGAAATCCAGGGGGAGATTGAAGCCGGCGACTTCGTCTTCGACCCCGCCCTGGAGGACATCCACATGGCCGTGGAGGCCCGCCTCACCGCCAAACTCGGCGAGGCGGGGCGCAAACTCCACACTGCCAGGAGCCGCAACGACCAGGTGGCTCTGGATGTGCGCTTGTACCTGGCCGAAGAGGTGGAAGCCCTGATGGACGGCCTCACCGAGCTCCGCCGGGCCGGAGTGCGTCTGGCCCGGCGTTACTTCAGGGTCATCCTGCCGGGGTATACTCATCTCCAGCGGGCCCAGCCGGTGCTCTTTGCCCATCACCTGCTGGCCTATGACGAGATGTGGCGCCGGGACCTGAGTCGCCTCAGGGAATCGCTGGCCCGCATCCAGGTCTCGCCCCTGGGAGCTGCGGCCCTGGCCGGCACCACCTTCCCCATCGACCCGGCCTACGCCGCCGAACTCCTGGGGTTCCCGGAGGTTTTCCGGAACAGCCTGGACGCCGTGAGTGACCGGGACTTCATTTTAGAGTTTTTGGCCCACGCCGCCATCATCATGGTGCACCTGAGCCGCCTGGCAGAAGAGCTCATCCTCTGGGCCAGCGCCGAGTTCGGCTTCGTGGCCCTTTCCGACGCCTACGCCACCGGTTCCTCCATCATGCCCCAGAAGAAAAACCCCGATGTGGCGGAACTCATCCGGGGGAAATGCGGCCGGGTGGTGGGGAACTTGATGAGCCTCCTCATGACCATAAAAGGGTTGCCCCTGGCTTACAACCGGGATCTCCAGGAAGATAAAGAGCCCCTGTTTGATGCGGTGGACACGGTGAGGGCCTCGGTGAGCCTCATGGCGGGGATGCTTGCCTCGCTGACCCTTCGGGAGGACCGCATCGCTCAGGCCCTGCGGGGGGGATATCTCTCCGCCACGGATCTGGCCGATTATTTGGCGCAGCAAGGGGTGCCCTTCCGCACGGCGCACGAGCAAGTGGGCCGGCTGGTGCGCTATGCCGAATTCCAGGGAAAGGAGCTCTGGGATTTATCCCTTGAAGAAATTCAGCGCTTCGCCTCCCAGGCCGGCCCCGAGGTCTTCGAGTGGCTGGCCATCGAGAACGTGGCAGCCCGGCGGCAATCCCCGGGGGGCACGGCGCCGGAGCGGGTGGCTCTGGCCCTGGAGCAGGTGGAGCGGGAACTGGGCTTGCAAGAACAGAAATCCCCCAAGTGATTCCGAAAGGCGATTGTTCGTGAGGAAACGGACTCATCCATGGTAACCGCCGCCGGCTCGCCACTTCCCTTGCGCTCCGGCGGGTGGTCCCGGGTCACCCAGCGGCTGTGGGAGACCTGGGAGGCCCGGGTCGATCCCAGGCGCTTGCGCCGTCGCTTCCCGGAACTGGCCAACTACGAGAATCAATCTCGGGAGCTTACCGACAAACTGAGGCCCGTGTATGAAGAGTATGTAGCCTCCATCTCCACTCCCGACTCGGCCATTTCCCTGGAATTAGCGGCCCTGGCCTTGATACTCTGCTGGATTCGCCGCCCCCGGCGGATCTTGGACCTGGGCTCGGGATTCAGTTCCTGGGTGTTTCGCTATTACCAGGCCCAGGCCCAGCCGGCGCCGGAGATCTGGTCCGTGGATGACGACCCCCACTGGCTGGAGCAGACCCGGAGGTTTTTGAGCACGCACCAGTTTCCGGTGTCTTACCTGGAAAACTGGCAAGATTTTGCCGAAGCACACCAGGCTCCTTTTGATTTCATCCTCCACGATCTGGGCTCCATGGCCCTCCGGCAGGCGGCCCTACCCCGGGTGGTGGCGCTGGCGGACCACCGGGCTTTGCTGCTTTTGGATGACGTGCAAAAACATCCTTACGGCCCGTATGCCAGACAGCTTTTGCACAACATGCATCTCGAAACCTTTAATCTCAAATTCCTGGTGCGGGACCAGTTCCGCCGCTACGCTTTTTTGGTGCTGACGTAATATCATAAATCAACCTGAGACCTCTGCAACAATGCCTCAAATCGGCAGTGGGGATGGAGTGCAGGCGCCCCCGCCGGCGAAAATACGGCCGAGGGCGGCTAGTTACCATGGCCGTCGCTTTTAAAACGGATTTATTATAGAGAGGTCCCCAATTATTACTCAGTGCAGGAAATAGATTAATGTAGCGCCGTCGCCCTCGGCGGCGCCTGAACCGCCGAGGGCGGCGGTTCTACATTTTGGTGTTAATCAATTTTATGCTTGAAGTAATAATAAAACGGGACACCCACTGGTATAAAGAAAGGCTCCCATTGGCACCGACTGGACACCCCTGGAGTAAAATCACCGTCTGGCGGCGGGGGAGTCTTCTCTTTATCCTTATGGCCCTGACTCTAGTGGGGTCCTGTGGAAAAAAAATAGGGCCCATTTCCCCGGACCTGGTGTTGCCGGGGCCGGTGCGGGAATTTCGCCTCTCCCAGGCCGGGGATAGCCTGGTGGCCAGCTGGCTGTTTCCCCAGGAAAACCAGTTGGGCCAGCCCCTCACCCAGCTTGAGGGCTTCCGGCTCTACCGCTGCGCCGCGCCCGGTACCAAGCCCGCGGTGGGGTGCGCCCCGGACTTTGTCATGGTGGCGGACATTGACCTCGACTATCCCAGGGTCGGCGAAGTACGGGGGGAGGCGGTGGCCTACCGGGACAGCAATCTCGTGCCCGGCAGGAACTACAGCTACCGGGTGGCGGCCTATGGCCAACGGGGCCAGCGGGGGTCATGGTCCAAGGAGTTGAGCCACACCTGGGGGGTCCTGCCCCGGGCGCCGGGCATCCTTAACGCCGAGGCGGGGGACCGTGAAGTACAGCTCTCCTGGCCCGAGGTGCTTACCCTAAGGGACGGGAGACCCATCCGGGATCTGGCCGGGTATTATGTCTACCGGCGGGTGTCCCGGGGGGGCTGGCAGCGCCTCACCCCGAAACCCCTGGCCACCATCAGGTTTCAGGATGTGGCGGTGCAAAATGATGTAGAATATACTTATATGGTCAGGTCGGTGCGCCGCCTGGGGCGGGACCTGCTTGTAAGCCTGGACTCCCCCGTCCGCACGGTGAAGGCCCAGGACTTCACCCCGCCGCCGCCTCTTTTGAACCTGGTGGCGGTGCCCACGTCCAAAGGGGTGGAGCTGCGCTGGGACCCGAGCCCGGCCCCGGATCTCGCCGGCTACCGGGTATATCGCCGCCGGACCGGCGAGGCCAAACCACTGGTCCTGACCCCGGAGTTGGTGAACAAGCCTTATTTTGTGGATACCCAGGCGGTGCAAGGTCAGACTTACTATTACTCGGTTACCGCAGTGGACGATTCCCGGCGAGCCAATGAAAGCCTGCCGTCAGAGGAGGCGGCAGCGAGTTATTAGTACCTAAGAAGAAGCTGTAAGGGGCAGTGGGCTCTTGTCCAGCCCCGGATGAGAAATTTTTCGACAGGTTTAGGTGTATGCATCATTTCCACTATCAAAACGGGGAACTATACTGCGAGAACGTGCCGGTGCGGCAGATCGCCGAGGCGGTGGACACACCCTTCTATCTTTACAGTCACGCCACCCTCTCCCAACATTTCCGCACCTTCGACGCCGCCTTTGAGGGCTTTCCGCATATCATCTGCTTCGCGGTGAAGGCCAACGCCAACCTGGCCATTTTACGGCTGTTCGCCCAGCTTGGGTCTGGAGCCGACATCGTCTCCGGGGGGGAGCTTTTCCGGGCTTTGAAGGCCGGGATGGACCCCCAGAAGGTGGTCTACTCCGGAGTGGGCAAAAACTTCGCGGAAATCCGCCTGGCCATCAAGGCCGGCATCCTCATGTTTAACATCGAGTCCTCTCAGGAGTTGGGGGAAATTTCCCGCCTGGCCGGACGTCTGAGAAAGAAGGCCCCCATAGCCTTGCGGATCAACCCGGACATCGACCCCCAGACCCACCCCTACATTTCCACCGGCCTCAAAAAGAACAAGTTCGGCATTAATCTGGACCGGGCCTTGCTGGATTATGACCGGGCGAGCCAACTTCCCCACGTGGAAGTGGTGGGGGTGGCCTGCCACATCGGCTCCCAGATCACCGAGCTCTCCCCCTTCCTGGAGGCCGTGCAGCGCCTGCTGGAGCTGGTAGAGGAGTTGGCCCGACGGGGCATCCACATCCGCTATCTGGATTTGGGCGGGGGACTGGGCATCACCTACAACCAGGAAACGCCCCCGCACCCCCGGGAGTACGGACAGGCGCTCATCAAAGAGCTGGAGGGCCTAAACGTCACTCTCATCCTGGAGCCCGGGCGGGTGTTGGTGGGGAACGCCGGCATCCTGGTGACGCGGGTTTTCTATACGAAGGACAGCGAGGCCAGGCACTTCATCGTGGTGGACGCGGGCATGAACGACCTGGCCCGCCCCAGCCTCTACGGTTCCTACCACGCCCTCTGGCCCGTGACGGAAGCCCCCCGGGGAGAGGTGACCGCCTCTCTTGTCGGACCCATCTGCGAGTCCGGGGATTTTCTAGCCAAGGACCGCCCCATGCCCGCCTTCCAGCCCGGGGAGCTGGTGGCGGTGATGAGCGCTGGGGCTTACGGCTTTTCCATGAGCTCCAACTACAACGCCCGGCCCCGGGTGGCGGAAATCTTGGTGAAAGATGAGGAGTTTTATGTTATCAGAAAGCGGGAGAACTATGCCCATCTCATCCGGGGTGAGACAATTCCCGACTTTTTGCGGAGTTCGAACCCGTGAGGGAAAATTCGGCCACCCGCCGCCTGCCCTTCTTTAAGATGCACGGCGGCGGCAATGACTTCGTCCTAATGGACCACCGTGAGGGTATTATCCCCGAGACGGAGCAGAGCCGCTTCGCCCGCCGGGTGTGCGCTCCCAAAATGGGGGTGGGGGCCGACGGCCTTATCCTCATCGAGAACTCTGAGGTGGCTGATCTCCGCTGGCAATTCTTCAATGCCGACGGTTCCGTGGCGGAGATGTGCGGCAACGGCGCCCGTTGCGCCGCCCGCTTCGCCGTGCTCAATGACCTGGCCAGCCCTCACCTCACTATCCAAACCCTGGCCGGCATCATCCACTGCGAAGTGGAAGACCGCTCAACCCGGGTTCTCATGGCCGACGTGGGCGATCTCCGCCTGAACCTAACCATCCCCCTGCAAGGGGAAACCCTGGCCGGTCACTTCATCAAGGTGGGCGTCCCCCACGTGGTAGTGTTAACGGAAAACCTGGAAGAGGTCCCCGTGGTCCAGTGGGGCCGGGAGGTTCGGTTCCACGATATGTTCCAGCCGGCGGGCACCAACGTCAATTTTGTCCGAACCAAGGGTCACCATGCCCTGGAGGTGCGCACCTACGAACGGGGCGTGGAGGACGAATCTTTGGCGTGCGGCACCGGCGCCGTGGCCTCGGCCCTCATCTGCGCCACTCTGGGGCTGGTGGCCTCCCCGCTGGCGGTTCATACCCGGGGTGGCGAAGTTCTTACCGTATTTTTTCAAACTGCAGGGCAGCAGGTCACTGAAGTTTTCCTGGAGGGTGAAGCCCTGGTGGTGTACCAGGGAGAATTATGGTTCGATGAACTAAAGTAAGGAGAGAGGCCCATGTTACAAGGAGCAATCACGGCCATCGTCACTCCCTTCAAGGACGGTAAGTTCGACGAAGAGGCTTACCGGGAACTCATTGAGTTCCAGATCAAGGGAGGCATTCATGGCATCGTGCCTTGCGGCACCACTGGCGAATCCGCCACCCTGTTCCACGAGGAGCACAAACAGGTGGTGGAGACCTGCATAGACCAGGTGAAAAAACGGGTGCCGGTGGTCGCGGGCACGGGCTCCAACAACACCGCGGAGGCGCTGGATTATACCAAACACGCGGAGGCAGCCGGGGCGGACTATGCCCTGATGATCACTCCTTACTACAACAAACCGACCCAGGAAGGCCTGTATCAGCATTTCAAAACTATTGTGGAGCAGACCCGCATCCCCATCGTGGTCTATAACGTCCCCGGCCGCACCAGCGTTAATCTGCTGCCCGAGACCGTGGCCCGGCTGGCGGAGTTTCCCAACATCGTGGCCATTAAGGAGGCCACCGGGGACCTCAAGCAGTGCGCCAAAGTTGTGGAACTGTGCGGCGACAACATTATCATGCTCTCCGGAGACGACTTCACCGTGCTGCCCTTACTCGCGGTGGGCGGCAAAGGCGTCATCTCCGTGACGAGTAATATCACTCCCCAGGATATGGCGGGCATGTGCAACTCCTTCTTCAAGGGAGACCTCGATACCGCCAGGCAACTCCACTACAAGATGTGGCCCCTGATGGAGGCCATGTTTTATGAAACCAACCCCACGCCGGCCAAAACCGCCCTCAAAATGATGGGCAAAATCACCGGTGAGGTGCGCCAACCCCTCTGTCCTCTCAGCAAAGCCAGCGAAGATAAGCTGCGCCAAGTGCTCCAGAAGTACGGCTTGATTTAAGGGTACGTGGGGGGAGGGCCAGGGAACGCGGTTCCCTTCCCTCCCCCCAAGAGCCCCACTATCAACCTTGAAAGGATTGGAGGAGGGCTTGGGGGAGGGGGTACGGGCCAACGGCCTTTAGCCTCCTCCCCCAAATACCATTCGGGAGGCTTTATGATTAAGGCCATCGTATCCGGCGCCGCCGGGCGCATGGGGGGGCGCATTATTCATATGATGGAAGCCGCTGAGGGCATCACCCTTGCCGGCGCTCTGGAGCGGCCCGACCATCCCGCGGTGGGCCAAGACGTGGGGGAAGTGGTGGGCCTGCCCAAGAAGGGCGTGGCGGTGAGCTCCTCCCTGGCGGACATTTTACCCCAGGCCGACGTGCTTATAGAATTTACCCATCCGGAATCGACCCTGGAGCATCTCAAGGAAGTGGCGGCCGCCGGCAAGGCCATGGTCATCGGCACCACGGGCCTTAATCCCCAACAGGTGGGGGAGCTCAAGTGGCTGGCGGAAAAGACCCGGGTGGTCTTCGCCCCCAACATGAGCGTGGGGGTGAATCTGATGTTCAAAGTTGTGGAAGATATTGCCAAAGTCCTGACCGAGGGCTACGATGTGGAGATCGTCGAATC
Source organism: uncultured Syntrophobacterales bacterium (assembly GCA_965602785.1). Lineage (GTDB taxonomy): Bacteria > Desulfobacterota > Desulfobaccia > Desulfobaccales > 0-14-0-80-60-11 > JBGSLA01. The sequence continues at coordinate 7,923 of CBFDAH010000017.1, read as the reverse complement.
CCACCATCGCCTGAAGAAAGACGCGCCCAGCGGCACGGCCTTGAAACTGGCCCAGGTCATCGCCCAGGCCCTGGGGCGAGACCTGGAGAAGGTGGGAGTTTATGGCCGCCAGGGCTTTACCGGGGAGCGCACCCCGGAAGAGATCGGCATCATGACGGTGCGGGCCGGTGACATCGTGGGAGAGCATAATGTCACCTTCTGCGGCATCGGCGAAAGAATCGAGGTCATCCACCGGGCCCACAATCGGGATAACTTTGCCCGGGGCGCGGTGCGGGCGGCCCTGTGGGTGGTGGACCAACCCCCCGGTCTCTATGACATGCAGGACGTCCTGGGGCTGAAGTAGGGGTCAGCTAGAAGCTTTAAGCAAAATCAAAAAAATGTCAGGTGGGCCTTGCCCACCATCACCCCTTTTTATGCGCATTGTACGTTTTTCCCTGGCAGGCCGGACCGGGTATGGGATTTTGGAAGGAGAACAGGTCTCGCCGTTATGGGACACGCCGTTCCACGGCCTGGCCAAAACCGGCGAGGTTTTGGCTTTAGGAGACGTTAGCCTGTTAGCCCCCTGCGAGCCCTCGAAAATCGTGGCCCTGGGGCTCAATTATCGGGACCACGCCGCCGAGTTCGGCCGGGCCGTGCCCGAGGAACCCCTGATTTTCCTCAAACCCGGCACCGCCGTGATCGGGCCCGGGGCCGACATCGTTTATCCCGCCATGTCCCGGCGAGTGGACTATGAAGTCGAGCTGGGGGTGGTCATCGGCCGGGTAGCCCGGCACATCCCAGAGGAAAGCGCTTTTGACTATGTCCTGGGTTACACCTGTTTTAATGACGTCACCGCCCGGGACCTGCAAAAAAAGGACGGCATTTTCACCCGGGCCAAGGGGTTTGACACCTTTGCCCCCCTGGGTCCGTGGATTGAAACGGAGATCGTCGACCCAGACAACCTTATGGTGGAGGCATATCTCAACGGGGAGCGGCGGCAACATTCCCCTACCAGCAACATGGTTTTTAGCGTGGCGCATCTCATCGCCTTTATTTCCCGGATCATGACGCTCCTTCCCGGGGACGTTATCGCCACCGGCACCCCTGCAGGAATCGGCCCTATGAGTCCTGGAGACGTGGTGGAAGTCCGGGTGGAAGGTATCGGCGCCTTGCAGAATCCAGTCGTGGCAGAAGAAGGGAAGTAAACCATGGGTTTTTTCCAACCGGCAGAGCGTTTGAAGCTTATTCCCCCGTATCTCTTTAAAGACATCGACGAAAAGAAAGAACAGGTGCGGGCCCGGGGGGTGGACATCATCGATCTGGGGGTGGGAGATCCTGATCTCCCCACGCCTCAGTTCATCGTGGACCGGATGAAAGAGGCGGTGGAGGACCCCAGCACCCACCGCTATCCCCTTTACTCCGGCATGAACGATTTCCGGGAAGCCGTGGCCCGCTGGTATCAGCGCCGCTTCGGCGTCGAACTGGACCCGGAAACTGAAGTCCTTACCCTTATCGGCTGCAAGGAGGGCATCGCCCACCTGCCCCTGGGGGTGAACGACCCGGAAGACGTGAACCTCATGACCACACCGGCTTATCCGGTGTATCGCATGGGAACCCTCTTCGCGGGGGCCAACCCCTTTCTCGTGCCCCTTCTCCGGGAGAATAATTTTCTGCCGGTTTTCCGGGATATCCCGCCCATCGATGCCCGGGACGCCAAGCTGTTCTTTTTCAATTACCCTAACAACCCCACCGCCGCAGTGGCCGACCTGGAATTTTTCCAGAGGATGCTGGAGTTCTGCCAGGAATACCGCATCGTGCCGGTGCATGACGCATCCTACACCGAACTGGCCTTTGACGGCTACCAACCCCCCAGCTTTCTCGAACTCCCGGGGGCCAAAGATATCACCATTGAATTCCACTCCCTTTCCAAGACCTACAATATGACGGGCTGGCGCCTGGGCTTTGTGGTAGGAAATCGGGAGGTCCTGGCGGCCTTGGGGAAAATCAAGAGCAATATCGACTCCGGAGCTTTCAACGCCGTCCAGATAGCCGGTATTGCGGCTTTGGACTCGGACCAGAGCTGTGTCGCCGAGAACTGCCGCATCTACCAGGAGCGCCGGGATGTCCTGGTGAGGGGCTTACAGAAACTGGGCTACGACGTGGATGTACCCAAGGCCACGTTTTACGTCTGGCTGCCGGTGCCCCCAGGTTTCACTTCCATGCAATTCACTGCCCACCTCTTGGAGAAAGCCGGCATCGTCACCGTGCCCGGGGTGGGCTTCGGCGAACCGGGGGAAGGCTTTGTGCGCCTGGCCCTCACCGTCCCGAAGGAGCGCCTGGAAGAAGCCCTGGCCCGGCTGGAGAAATTGGGGTAAAGATTTGGTGGGGGGAGGGCATTTCGCCTTCTCCCCCAGAAAGCACTTTTTTCATGCCCTTAGGACCTGCGGCCATCACAGAGTTGAAACCAGTTATTACTTACGTCGGCCTGGGGGCCAATGTGGGAGAGCCCCGGCGGCAATTGGCAGAGGCTTTGGCCCGGCTGGCCGGGGCCGAAGAAGTCGAGGTGGTGAAAGTTTCGTCTTTTTATCTGAATCCACCTCTGGGACCGCCGGACCAGCCCTGGTACCTCAACGCCGTGGCCCAATTGCGCACCCGCCTTGCCCCCGAGGAACTGCTCCGGGTGTTGCACCGGGTGGAGCAGGAACTGGGCCGGGTGCGACGGCAGCACTGGGGTCCCCGAATCATTGATCTTGACCTGTTATTGTATAACGGGGTAATACTGTCGGGGCCGGATTTAGCAGTCCCTCACCCAGAGATGCATCGCCGGGCCTTCGTGCTGGCCCCCCTGGCGGAGATCAACCCCCAGGCCTGGCACCCGGTTCTCGATAAGAGCGCCGCTGAGCTTTTGGCCGAGCTGCCCTCCGGCGACCGTGAGGGGCTGGAGAAGTTGGCATAACGGGGGCGGGTGGGCCGAAAAAAGGAGGATTGTGGGACATGAAGGGGAGAGCGCTGCTGGCCGTGACGGTCCGCATAATCGTTTTGGCCGCCGCTTCCTGGGCGACTGCGGCCAAGCTTTTGTGTATCAGCAAGGAAACCCTCAAGGGCGAGGAGACCGTGGCCACGTGCCTGGCCCGGGGGGAAGAGTTCACCGTGGTGGGTGACGACGGCTTGGTGCGTAGCCTCACTCCCCGGGAAGTGGAGCTGAGCAAACGCTTTAACCCTGAGATACTGGGCCAGCAGGCGTTTGGCCTGAAATTCCGGGAGTTGGCCCCGGAGATCGATCAAATCAAGCGCAGGGCCGTCTTCGGACCGGGACAGTAGCACGTGTGGTTGCGTTTATTATTAGGCTTACTTTTAGGATACCTGGCCTACCGGGTGGTGCGCCGGATCAGGGAAATGTTCACCCTGACGGGGGGAACGCGTCAGGCTCCCCGGGTGCCGGAGCCGGATGTTCTGGTCCAGGACCCAGTTTGCCAAACCTTCATTCCCCGCCAGGAGGCCTTAAAGTTCACGAAGGACGGCCATGATTACTTTTTTTGCTCAGAGGGCTGTTTGAAACGCTTCCGCCGAGGTGGTGGCGCCAAAACCCTCAAAGAATGAGAGGTTGATATGAAATTTTTTATTGATACCGCTAACTTAAAGGAAATTTCCGATGCTCACAGCCTCGGCCTGGTGGACGGGGTGACCACCAACCCCAGTTTGTGCGCCAAGGAGGGGGTGAATGACCCGGTTGATTTCCGGGCCCACATCCTAGAGATCTGCAATATCGTTCGCGGCCCCGTAAACGCCGAGGCGGTGGCCACCGAGACTGAGGCCATGGTAACCGAAGCCCGGGAACTGGCCAGCATCCATGAGCAGGTAGTGGTGAAAATTCCCATGACCAGGGACGGCTTGCGGGCCACCCATATCCTGTCCGAAGAAGGCATCAAGGTGAACGTCACCCTGATCTTTCAGCCCCTCCAGGCCTTGTTGGTGGCCAAGGCCGGGGCGGCGTACGTCAGCCCTTTTATCGGACGCCTGGACGACATCAGCCACCGGGGCATGGAGATCGTGGAGCAAACTCTGGCCATCTACGAAAACTACGGGTATGACACCGAGATCATCGTGGCCAGCGTGCGCCATCCCCTACACGTCCTGGAGGCGGGCTTGGCCGGCGCAGACATCTCCACCGTTCCCTATGGGGTGCTGATGCAACTCATCAAGCACCCCCTGACCGACGTCGGGCTGGCAAAGTTCTTGGAGGACTGGCGGCGCAGCCGTAAGTAACTGAATGTCAATCGAGCGGCCATCATACAAAAATCTGCCCAATCTTCTCACCGTAACCCGTGTCCTGGCTATTCCGGTGGTAATGGTGCTCTTGAGTTTTTCAGGGCCCTTAGCCAGTCTCCTGGGAGCGTTGTGCTTTGCCATCGCCGGGGCTACCGATATCCTGGATGGGTTTCTGGCCCGACGCCAGCGGTCGGTGACCCCTTTTGGCAAGTTTATGGACCCCCTGGCCGACAAGCTCCTGGTCACTGCGGCCCTCATCATGCTCATTCCTTTGGACCGGGTGCCGGCCTGGATGGCCTTCATTATTATTGGCCGGGAACTGGCGGTGACGGGGCTCAGGGGCCTGGCTGCGGCTGAAGGCATAATCCTCGCCCCCGACCGCTGGGGAAAAACCAAGACCCTTCTTCAGATGGTGGCCATCACGGGCCTGATTTTACACTATCCCTATCAGGCCCTGGACTTCCAGCGGGTGGGCATTGCCCTTCTCTGGGTGGCCATGATCGTTACGGTGATTTCAGGGGTGGGGTACTTCCTGGCCTTTTTCCGGCAACCTTTGAATACGGAATAATCTTGCAAAAATTCTGCGAATAAGGCATAGTTTATTATTCCACTACGGAGGACACGAGTTGGCCAGACATCTTTCCGCCATGAAGCGGGCTCGACAGAACAAAAAGCGGCGGACCCGCAATCAAGCAAGGAAAACCCGGGTCAAGCATGTGGTGCGGGACGTTCGCCAGGCTTTGGCCCAGAAAAACCTAGAAGAGGCGGAAGCCGCCCTTCAGAGGGCAGTGCCCATCATTGCTCAGGTTGCAGGCAAAGGCACCCTGCATTGGCGCACCGCTGCCCGGAAAATCTCCCGCCTAACCAAACAGGTAAACGCCATCAAAACCGCCCCATAAGGATATTCTGGGGAGAGGTGGCCTCCGTCTCTTCCCTTCCTGCCCTTTCCCCCAGGGAAAAAAGTAGCAAAAGCCCTAAAAGGGGAGGCCTACCCGTTCGCCTGAGGGTTTCACCTCTCCGATCTCATCCCAACACGAGACCTCTGCAAAAATTCCTCAAATCGGCAAGGTAAATATAGACTAGGCGCCCTTGCCCGCGAAAATACGGCCGAGGCTGGCTATTCACCATTGCCGTCACTTTTTAAAACCGATTTATAGACAGGTCTCGACTTGGTTTCAGTTCTCTCCAAAAAGCGAAACCACCTGGAAACGGTTAACGTCCACCAGTCCCAGATCGGTGAGTTTCAAGGCCGGAATCACCTCCAGGGAAAGAAAGGACAGGACCATGAAAGGATCAGCCAGGGTCCCGCCCAGGGATCGGCAGGCTTCCCGGAGGCGGCCGTGGACCTGGACCACTTCTTCCAGGGGCGCAGGGCTCAGAAGGCCGGCCACCGGGAGGGGTAAGTCCGCCAGCACCTGCCCATCCGCCACCACGGCCAGCCCCCCTCCCAGGTTCACCAGATGCCGGGCGGCAACCATCATATCCTCTTCGCTCGCCCCCAAGAGCACCAGGTTGTGAGAGTCATGGGCCACCGTGGAAGCCAAAGCCCCTCTTTTAAGGCCGAAACCCCGGACCAGCCCCAGTCCCACCCGGCCACTGGCATGATGGCGCTCCACCACTGCCAATTTGAGAAGGTCTCGGGCCGGATCGGTTCCCAGGCGGCCGTTGCAGACCGGCGTTGGCAGAACCAGTTTTTTCGTGAGAAGTTGGTCCGGGACGAGCTCTATGACTTTGACCTTTTTCCCCTTCGCCACTGGAGAAAGGACTTCGGATTCCAGGGGGGCCACCTTTAAAGAGGTAAAGGGTGCGGGATGATCCGAAAACTCGAGGTTGGGGACTAGTCGCCCCCCCTCCGCCACTAGCCGCCCCGCTTTCCAAACTTTTTCCACCCGGAACTCTCTAAGATCCTTTACAGCCACCAGGTCCGCCGAGAGCCCCGGGGCAATGGCTCCCCTATCCTTCAAGGCAAAATAAGCCGCCGGGTTCAGAGTGACCATGGTGATGGCAGAGAGAGGATCCACTCCCAGGGATACGGCCCGGCGGAGCAGATGATCCACGTGACCCCGCTGGATTAAGTCTTCCGGTTGGCAATCGTCCGTCACCAGAAGAGTGCGTCGCAGGGTGGCGGGAGTCACCGCCGGCAGAAGGTCAGCCATATTCCTGGCCAGGCTGCCCTCCCGTATCATCAGGTAGAAGCCCAGGCGCAGTTTCTCCCGGGCCTCGGAAAGCTCGGTGCACTCGTGGTCGGAGTCAATCCCCGCCAGGCGATAAGCGTTCAAGTCCTTGCCCGAAAGGAGAGGGGCGTGGCCGTCCACCGGTCCCAGGGGAAACAAGGCGATCTTTTCCAGGATGTTGCCCTCCCCGGCCACAGCGCCAGGGAAGTTCATGACCTCCGCCAATCCTAAGACTCTGGGATGACGACGATAAAGCGCCAAATCGGCCGCTTCCAGGCAAGCCCCGGAGGTCCCCAGGGATGAGGCCGGGACGCAGGAAGGCAGCATGAAAAAGACATCCAGGGGCAGTCCCTGGCTGGCGGCCAAGAGATAGTCCAGGCCAGGGGTTCCCCAGACATTGGCAATTTCATGGGGGTCGACTACGATGGCAGTGGTGCCCAGGGGCACCAGGGCCCGGGCCAGTTCCCTGGGGGTGAGCATACTGCTTTCCAGGTGCAGATGGCCATCTATGAAACCGGGCAGAAGAAATCGGTCGGGGACTTCCAACCGGGGACCGGGATAATCGCCCAGGCCTACAACGACGCCGTCATATACGGCGATGTCTTGTCTGAGCCATTCACCGGTGTAAACGTTGGCTACCTGGCCGCCGGCGATGACCAAGTCCGCCTCGATCTCCCCCCGTGCGGCTTGAAGCCGGCGCTGCACCCGTTCCAAATCAAGGCCCCTCATAGCTCTATGACAATCCTCCCCAAAATTTTCGGCGTTTTGAACTGGGTGCAGTGTAGCGGAAATAGACACAGGGAGCAACGCCCAGCAGCACCTTGGGCCTCAAGAGGATCGGTTTGTAGGTATGCCCTGAGCAGCGGCTGGCGTCCCATTGCCGTCATTATTCAGGATTCTGACCAGCTTTATGGGGAGAAAATCAATTTCTGATGCGGTGCAGGGAAAACCCCATTTGCCCCCCAAAATGGAGTAGGGTCTTGAAGGCACTCGTTATTTAGTGTCGGAATTCTTTACTCATTACGGTTCCCGGCCTTCCCCAAAAATATTAAAGATTACTCCACTTTCAATCGGGCGAGGTCAAGGGCCATCTTCACCTCGGTGGGGTGCAGTCCTAATCGACGGGCGATCTCCGCCGGGGAAAAACCCTGGAGATGGAGATCTTCCACCTGGAAACGCAAGGGGGGGCTGCCGGATGTGGGGGAGGCGGCGGGGTAAGACCCAACCGTGCCACTGCGGGAGGGGGAAGATTGTCCCTTCAGGCCCAAAACCCTTTCGCTTAGGTGTGACAGAGTCTCATCAATGGCGACCTGCTTCGTCTCCAGGAAGGCCAACTGTTCAGCCAGCCGGGCCAACTCTCCGGCGGCTGTCTGCTTCTCATCCCGGGAGGTGTCTAACAGTTTGCTCATGGACCTGATTTTCACTAGAAAGAAGAGCAGGACCAGGACTGACCTGCCCCCCGAAAACTAGTCCACATGTTAAGTTAGAGTGATGGACCGAA
>CBFDAH010000016.1:0-27679 GCA_965602785.1 uncultured Syntrophobacterales bacterium | reverse complement strand
GGAGCGGACAGATTCGGACTTAAGATTTGGGGGGAGGGCAGGGACCTCAGGTCCCTGGCCCTCCCCCCACAAAAACCATCTCAAGATGAAAAAAAAATCACCGCGGCTGGGGTTGTTTGGAGGGACGTTTAATCCCATTCATTATGGCCATCTGCGGGCCGCCGAGGAGGTGGCGGAGGCCCTGAATCTCAGTCAGGTCTGGTTTATCCCCGCGGCCCTGCCTCCCCACAAGGCCACGGCCGATGTTACGCCCTTCGAGGTGCGTCTGGCCATGACCCGGCTGGCGGTGGGACGAGAGAAGAGGCTAGCTGTGTCCGACCTTGAAGGTCGGCGGCCCGGGAAGTCTTACTCCGTGGAGACGCTGCGTCACCTCCGGGAGGAATTCGGTCCCGAGGGGGAGCTTTACTTTATCCTGGGACTGGACTCACTCCTCGAAATCGCCACCTGGAAGGACTACCTAGAACTTTTTACCTTGAGTCACTTTGTCGTTTTGGACCGTCCCGGCTACGACAAGGGCCGGGTCGAGGAAGTGCTCCGGCGGGAAGTACATAGGAATTTCAAAATGTTAACCGACGGGAGCGGCTTTCGGCATCCCTCGGGCTTTCGGGTCATTTTCCAGGAAACCACCCTGCTGGACATTTCCGCTACTCAGATCCGCGGCCTGGTCCGGGAGGGAAAGTCCATACGGTTCCTCTTGCCCGAGCCGGTACGCCGATTTATACTTAAAAATAGGTTATATAATTAAGAGGTGAAAACAGTTACGCAGAAAAAGAAGACTTCCCTGTCCTCTGATGGGCTGGTGGCGCTGGCCGCCGAGACCCTGGTGGCGCACAAGGGTCATGAGCCCATGATTCTTCAGGTGAAAGGGCTCTGCAGTTTTTCGGACTATTTTGTCATTTGTTCCGGAGGGTCTCGGCGTCATGTACTGGCGCTGGCCCAGCACCTACAGGAGGCCCTGGGGCAGGCCGGAGTTAAACCCCTGGGAGTTGAAGGTCTGGAGGATGGTCACTGGGTTCTGCTGGATTACAATGACGTGGTAATTCATTTGTTTGTCAAACCCCTGCGCGATTTTTACGATTTAGAAGGGTTATGGGTAGAGGCCACCAGGCTGCCGGCGGAAGATTTTTCCCGGAGCCAGGCCCAACGGCGGACCCGCACCTGACCCCACGGAGCCCTTATATGAGAAACCTCGTAAGATGGCGACTCACAGCCTGTCTTCTGATGGTTATTATTCTCCTGGGCCCCACCCATGTCGCCGGGGGATTCTTCGACCCGTTGACCGTCAAAAGGGAAAGGCAGATCGGGGAAGAGTTTTTTATGCAACTCCAGCACTTCTATTCCATTTCCTCCGATCCGTTCGTCACCTCTTACATCAACCGCCTGGGCCAGAAGTTGGTGGCCCAACTCGGTCCCCAGCCTTATCAATTCCGTTTTTTCATCCTGGAAGACCCCAGCATGAATGCCTTTGCGGTGCCCGGGGGATACATTTTCGTCACCACCGGGTTCATCCGCACCATAGAGCGGGAAGGAGAGCTGGTCGGGGTTCTTTCCCACGAGATTTCCCACATTTATGCCAAACACCTATCACGGCAGATGTCGAAGGCCAGGCCGATAAACATATTGACCTTGGTAGGGGGCCTGGCCGCGGTGCTGCTGGGGGGCGCGGCCGCCGCACCCATCCTTGCCGGCACCCAGGCTGCAGGCCAGGCGGCCATGCTGAAATACAGCCGGGACATGGAGCAGGAAGCGGACAGCCTGGGCTTCAAGTGGATGATGAAAGCCGGCTACAATCCCCGGGACATGATCGGAGTTTTCCGGAAGATGGGGAAACAGCGGTGGTTTCAAGGGGGGGATATTCCTATCTACCTGAGCACCCACCCCGACGTACAAGCCCGCCTGGTTGACCTGTCCCACCAGTACACTGTGCATCAGGACAAGCTGCCGGCAACCAGGGACAGCGCCGAGTTTCATTACTTTGCCCTGAAGGTAGCGGCCGCCAGCGGCAACCCCAACCAGCTTTTTCGGCGGACGACCCAGGCAAGCCTGAAAGAACCCAATAATCCGGTGCATCATTACGGTAAGGCCCTGGCCCTGTCCAGGCTGGGGCGGTCCCCGGAGGCCGTGTCCTATTTCCAGAAGGCCCTCCAACTTGACCCGGGGAATATCATCATCCAACGGGATCTGGGCATCCACTATTTTGAAATGAACCGTTATCAAGAAGCCCTGCGTATTTTTGAAAGCATGATACAAACCCGGCCTCGGGACGAGGTAATCCTTTACTATCTGGGCCGGATTTATCAGCAGCGCCAGCAGACCGATATGGCCCTGGCGGCCATGGAGCGGGTGCATTCCCTGAACCCCGCTTTTGTGGAGGTCTATCACAGCCTGGGGATGTTATACGGGGAGAAGGGGCGGCTGGGGCTGGCCCATTATTATCTCGGGTTACACAGCCTCAAGGCCAAAGCCTACCCCACAGCCCTCTTTCATTTCAAGAAAGCCCTGGTCAACATGTCATCCCGCGACCCCCGGTACGGGAAGGTTAGAAATCAGATTGCCCGCCTCCGGAAGATGCGGGTAAGAGTCCAGAATTAGGAACATCTCCCCCTTGCCAGGATAGCCTTGGCGTTGGGTTAGCAGGAAAACTGTTTGTCGTCCGCACTAAAATAAGCTTTTTTCATTCAGCCATGCCCATTTACGAATATCGCTGTTTGGCCTGCCGTCGGGTGTCGGAGTTCCTCATCCTGAGTCAGAGCGACCCTTTCGAGCCCGTGTGTTCGCGCTGCGGCAGCACCGATCTGGAGCGGGTCCTCTCCCGGGTGCGGGTACGCCTGTCGGAGGAGACCAGAATGGAACGCTTGGCCGATCCGAGCCGCTGGAGCGGCCTGGCTGACGTGGATGAGAAAGACCCGGCTAGTATGGCCCGGATGATGCGTACCATGGGCCCCCATCTCAAAGAAGCCATGGGGGAGGATTATCCGGGAGAAATGGATGAGATCATCGAGGAAGCTATGGAAAGCGGGGATATGGGAATGGCTGACGAATCCTCGGAATTGGAGGAGTAATGGCGCGTCACTAAAAAAATGCTTCGCAACTATTCTAACTGATTAAAAATAACAGGCTTGGTTCTTTTTTCCCTTTCAGGCCCCTCACCTGCATCAATTTCTTTTCTTTTTCTTCACATTTTTATTTTGGCCGGATGATTTATTCGGCTTCTTGACCACTTTGGTCTTCTTCAATTTACGTTGGGCGACCTGCGGGGATTTCGACGAACGGGCGGTGACCTCCCGGTAAATAGCGTAGTAGCGTCCCTCGCCGTCCTTGCCTTCTTTTAAAACCACTTTCTCACCCTGCTTGCGCATCATGGCAACTTTGGCCCGGGCCCGGCGTCCATCCCGGAACTTGGCCACGAACACCCGCGACCTTGAGGGCCTTGAACGGGAAGTTTTTTCCTGTCTACCCTTGTCTTTTTTCGATTTTCCCCGCCCTCGCGCCGACCTGCCCACCGCAGGGTCCATACTGTTTTGGAACTTCAGCTTTTTGGCCACTTCTCGACGCAAATTCTTCAAGCCTTTATCTTTGCGCTTGCGATTCCGCTGAGCACTTTTCTTCTTGGCCTGGGAAGAGCTTGGGGGCGCGGCGATGTTGCCTTTCACCGGAGCGGCGGTGGGGGCTTTAGCGGTGGCAGGAGCCGTCGGGGGTGGGGGAGAGGCAGGCGCGGCCAAACGCGACGGGGGAGGAGGAGCCGCCGGGGGCCAGGCCTGGATGGCCCTGCCCGCTTCGGGGCTGAGGACGCCCCAATTGTGTAGCACCCGGTAAATATCTCCCCGGCCAGCCAGGATTCCCAGAGCAAAGCTCATCATCACCATGCCAGCCAACCCCAGACCGGCAAAAATGACTTCCTTGAATCCCAACTGTAGCTGCCAGCCGGTCTTCTTAGTCTTCTTCCCCTTCTTCGCCTTTTTCCCGCGACTCTCCCCCATGGTGCTCCCCCATTGTGCGGAGGGCTGAAGCCAATGGCCCTTCCCCCTTCCCCCCACAGCCGTCCTGGCGACCCTACATACTCTCTGGAGCGGTGACGCCGAGAATACCAAGTCCGTGGTCCAGGACGGTTTTCACGCCCTGGACCAGCCAGAGGCGAGCCTGGGTAAGGTCGGCATCCTCGGAAATAAACCGGTATTTGTAATAATAACTATGCAACTGGGCGGCCAGTTCAGTCAAGAAATAAGTAATCCGATGTGGCTCTAAATAGCGGGCCGCGCCTTCCACCAGGTCGGGATAGTTGGCCAGCAATTTGAGGAGATCAAGTTCCTCCGGCAGGGACAAGAGTGGGAGCACCGCGGCGTCCGGAGTCCAGGCGATCCCCTGGGCCTCAGCCTGCCGGAAAACGCTGGCCAGCCGGGCGTGGGCGTACTGGACGTAGTACACCGGATTCTCCGCGCTTTGCTGCTTGGCCACCTCCAGGTCGAAATCCAGGTGGGCGTCGGCCCGGCGGGTAAGGAAAATGAAGCGGGCCGCGTCCTTGCCCACTTCGTCCAGCACTTCCCGCAAGGTCACAAAAGTCCCGCCCCGGGTGGTCATGGCCACCGGCTCCCCCTGGCGCAGCAGGCTGACCAGTTGCACTAAAATGACGTGCAGCCGATCCCTCATCCCCAGGGCCTGCGCGGCGGCCTGGAGGCGGGGCACATAGCCGTGATGGTCCGCACCCCACAGATCCACCGCGAGGTCGTAGCCCCGTTCGAATTTGTTCAGATGATAGGCCACATCTGAGGCAAAGTAGGTGGAGGCGCCGCTGGTGCGCCGCACTACCCGGTCCTTTTCATCCCCGAATTGGGAGGCTTTGAACCATAAGGCCCCGTCCCCTTCATAAAGGCAGCCCTGTTCGTTGAGAAAGGCGAAGCTTTTTTCTACCCAACCCTGGTGGAACAGGTCGGCCTCACTGAACCAGCGGTCGAAGGTAACCCCGAAGTCCTCCAAGTCTTTTTTGATGTCGGCCAGGATCAGGTCAGCGGCATATTGGCCCAAGAGCAGGTAATCCGGGGTATCGGTGGCTGGAGGCGGCCCCTGCTCCGCCAGATAGTGCCGGGCCAGGTCCTTTATGTAGGCCCCCTGATAGCCGTCGCCTGGAAAATCAACCTTTTCCCCCTGGAGTTCCCGTATCCGAAAGTACAGGGACTTGCCCAGGGTGATAATCTGGGTGCCCACGTCGTTGATGTAGTATTCCCGCTCCACCTCATAGCCCGCCGCAGCCAGGAGCCGGGCCAGCGCATCCCCCAGAGCCGCACCCCGGCCGTGGCCGATGTGCAGGGGGCCGGTGGGGTTGGCGCTGACGAACTCCACCTGCACCCGCCGGCCGGCGCCCAGGTCGCAGTTGCCATAGGCCGGGCCTAACTGCTGAATTTCAGGGAGCACCCGGCGCCAGTAGGCCTCTTCCAGGAAGAAGTTGATGAACCCGGGTCCGGCAATCTCCACGTGCTTGAGAATCCCATCCGGCGCCGATAGGCCGCGCTTGATGATGTCAGCGATCTGTCGGGGAGGTTGTTTGGCCTGGGAGGCCAGGACCAGGGCGGCGTTGGTGGCGAAGTCCCCGTGCTCCGTCTGTTTGGGGGCTTCCACTTCAAAGGAGGGCAGATCGGCAAACTTCACCTCTCCGGCCTCCCGGGCCTGGTTGAGGCTGTGCGCGATCAACGTGCGCAAAAGTTTTTTCGTGTGCATGGATTAGCTGCGGTGCACCCGGCGCCCCAAGAGGCGCTCCGGGGTGATGATTATTCTTCGTCTCCAGGAGCCGCCGGTTTCTCCGGTTTCGGTTTCAACGTGACGTCCCGGGTAAATTCCAGGCAGTGTTGGCCGGTAAAAGAAAATCTTTTAACGCAGTTTTCCCGCCAGGCGCAAACCAGACAAATGCTGGGTTCACTCTTGTCCGGCTTTCGTTCCATGTCAGGCTCCCACGTAACGCCGAGGGTTGGCGGTCCCCAGGGCGCAGTAAATTTCATAGCTGATGGTCTCGGCCCAGGCGGCCAGATCGTCGGCGGTGAGACGCTCGCCGCCGTCCTCCCCCAGCAGGGTGACCGGTTCCCCCACAGCCACGTCGGGAATGTGGCTCACGTCCACCATGGTGAGGTTCATACACACCCGGCCCCGAATGGGAGCCCGGCGGCCTTTGAGAAGCACTTCCCCCCGGTTGGACAACAGCCGCGGGTAGCCGTTGCAGTACCCCACCGGCAATACCGCCAACTCACACCAATCGTCCGTGGTATAGGTGCCACTATAGCTGATACTGCTCCCAGGGGGCAGCCGCTTGCGCTGGAGGACCTGGGTCGCGAGAGACATCACCGGTTTCAGATCCACTCCCCAGGAACGTCCCGGGTCAGGCGGAGAGCCATACAGGGAGATGCCGGGGCGCACCAGGGCGAAGTGGGTCTCCGGCAGCTCCACCAGGGCGGCGCTGTTAGCGATATGACTCAAGGGGAGCTCCCAGCCCCGCTCCCGGGCCGCGTTGAGGAGCGCCAGGAATTCCTGGAGCTGCTGGTAAGTATACGTTTTATCAGCTGAATCTGCCATGGCCAGGTGCGAGATAAGTCCCAGGACTTCAATCTCGGGAGAATTTTTCAAGCCGTCCAGGAACGGCAGCACCTCCGGGGGATTGAGGCCCAACCGCCCCATGCCGGTGTCCACCTTGAGGTGCACCCGGGCCTTCTTGCCCTGGGAACGGCAGGCCTTCATAAGAGCTTGGGCCACATCCCACCGGTAGAGAACCGTCTCCAGGTCCGCGGCCACGGCCGCCTGGCTCTCCTCGGGGACATTGCCCATGAGCAGCAGGATGGGGAGACCGAGGCCCGCTTCCCGCAGGGCCAACCCTTCCTCCAGGGAAGCCACCCCCAGGTGTGCCGCCCCAGCCGCGACCAGAGTACGGGCCGCAGGAACCAGGCCATGCCCATAGGCGTCCGCCTTGACCACTGCCAGGAGTCGCACCCCTGGAGACAGTCGCCGGCGCAACTCCAGAAAATTGTGGCGCAGGGCCGCCAGATCAACGGTGAGATCCACCAGGGAGGTGACCATCATGAGGGAGCCCTCCGGTTATCCGCCTGACGTCAAGATCATGTCTTGGCCCGATAGTCTGGAGGAATCTTGTCGTTCTGCTCCTCCACCTGGGCTTCCAGCTCAAGCTTATGCTGCTTGAGTTTTTCCGCCAGACGGGGGTCGCTCAGGGCCAGAATCTGGGCGACAAACAGGGCGGCGTTCCTGGCCCCCGCCGACCCCAGGGCCATGGTGGCCACCGGCACTCCCACCGGCATCTGGACCGTGGACAACAGGCTGTCCAGGCCTTGCAGGTGTGAGCTGGGTAACGGCACCCCGATCACCGGCAGCGTGGTTTCGGCTGCCAGGACGCCGGCCAGGTGCGCGGCGGCCCCGGCCGCGGCAATAATGACCTTGAGGCCCCGCCCGGCCGCCTCCCGGGCGTAGGCCTGGGCCCGATGGGGCGAGCGGTGCGCCGAAGCCACCGCCACCTCCACGCCGATGCCCCACTCCTTGAGCAGAACGGCGGCGGGCTTGACGGTGGGCCAGTCCGAGGCGCTGCCCATGACAATTCCTACTACAGGAGACGGGTCTGCCATGCCACACCAAACCTTTCAGGCGGGATACTCATGCGTGAGTCTCCCGTAACCTGCGCTAATTTTACCCCTGATCCCGCCTTTTGAGAAGAAGGGCCACTTCCTCCGGCGGGTAGGTGTTCAAAACATTCTCCGGCTCCAGCCAGCCTTTCCGGGCGGCGATCACCCCGTAGGCCACGTCGTCCAGGTCCCCCAGACTATGGGCGTCGGGATTGAGGCTGATGAGCACCCCCAGCTCCCGGGCCCGGCGCAGCCAGCGCCAGTCCAGGTCCAGGCGGTAGGGGCTGGCGTTCAATTCCACCATTACCTGGTGCTTACCGGCAAACTCCAGGATGGGCTCCAGGTCCACCTCGTAGGCCTCCCGGGCCAGAAGCAGCCTGCCGCTGCTGTGCCCCAGCATGGTGCAGTGGGGATTGCCAATGGCCTGCATAATCCGCTGGGTCATTTCCTCCCGGGGCAGGCGGAACTGGGAATGCACCGAGGCAATGACAAAATCGAAGTTCTTCAGCACCTCCTCCGGATAGTCCAACGAGCCGTCACCCAGGATGTCGGCTTCGATCCCCCAGAAAAGCGCGAAGTTGGGATTTTCCTGGCGTTGGGCCTCCACCTCGGCCTTCTGGCGTTTCAGGTCAGCGGGTTTCAGGCCGCCGGCATAGTAGGCCGATTGGCTGTGATCCGACAGACCGAGAAATTGCCAGCCCCGTTCCCGGGCTGCGGCCACCAGTTCCGGGATGGAATTGACGCCGTCACTGTAGTGGGAATGAACATGGAAGCAGCCCCGCACGTCCTCAGGCTGGACGAGTCGGGGGAGCTGTCCCTGGGCCGCGGCTTCCAACTCTCCCTGGCCCTCCCGGAGTTCCGGAGGGATGAACGGTAAGCCCAGGCGCCGGTAAATCTCCTCTTCCTCATGGCTCGGCAAAAGTCGACCCTCGGAGAACAACCCTTGGGGAGTCAATTGAAAACCGGTTTCCCCAGCCCGTTGTTTCAAACCTTCGAGGTGACTGAAACTGCCGGTGGCAAACAACCAGGCGGCCCCGAATACCTCGGGGGCAGCCGCGGTCAGGATCACCCGCATACCCTGGGGCAGCCTGGTCTCGAGGACCAGAGGAAAACGGGGGGCCCCCCGGACTTCGGGGAAAAGACGCCCCAATGACGGCAGGGACTCCCGGGGCTCCGGCATGGCGGCCACCAGCGCGATGGAGTCATCCACCTCCAGGCCCCGGCGCACCCCGCCGGCCAGCTCGGCCCGGAGAACCTCCGATTGGCTGCGGATTTGTTTCAGGAGAACAATGGCAGCCGGAAGGAGATCCCCCAGGCGGAAAAGGCCGGCGTAGCGCTTGAGCTGCTCGAGACCGGCTTTGAGCTTCTCCTGGGTTTTGGCCCCGAAGCCGGGGAGGCTGATCAGACGGTTTTCCTGGATGGCGTATTCTAATTCCCCCAGGCTGGCGATCTGGAGCTGCTGATACAGGATTTTGGCCTTTTTGGGGCCCAGGCCGGGGACTTGCAGCATTTCCAAGAGGCCAGGAGGGACTTTCTCTTTGAGCTCCTGGAGAAGGGCAGCTTCGTTTTTCTCCAGCAGTTCGGCGATGACTCCGGTGAGGGATTTCCCGAGGCCCTTGACCTGGGCCAGCTTACCCCGCCGCACCGCCTCGGCCAGGTCCCCCGGGAAGGTGAGGACTGCCCGGGCGCCCGACTCATAGGCCCGTACCTTGAAGGGATTCTCCCCCGCCAGCTCCAAGAGGAGGGCGATCTCTTCCAGGGCGGCGGCCACTTCTTTTTTGTCCATTAATACCAGCGGGCCAGGGTCAGCACGGTGTCGGCATAGGCATCGGAATGGTTATAGGACAACACAGCGCGCCGCCAGGTGCTGCCCTTGTTCATTTTAAAGCCGCTCTTTCTTAAGTAATTGGCGATGCTGACAATGGCGTCGGCATGGGTGAAGAGATCCACCTGGCCGTCGCCATCCCCGTCTTTGCCCCTGCTGACGAGGCTCGAGGGGAGAAATTGGGCATACCCGATGGCTCCTGCCCAGGAGCCATAAAATTGGTAGGGATCAAGGTTATGCTTTTGGCAGTATTTCAAGAATGTCTTGAGCTCCCGGCGGGCCCAGGCCGCTTTCTTCTTGCAGCGGGAGCGGAGCCTGGCCGGCAACCCGGTCTCTCGCATGACTTCCGGGGTGTCCATCACCGCCAGTGAGGCGAACACATTGACCACCGAGTGTTTCCCGGTGGTTTTCCCCAGGCCGCTTTCCACGGTGAGGATGGCGACGATCACCTCGGGACTCACCCCATATTGATACTGGGCTTTGGCTAGCTGGCCCTGGTGAGCTTTAAGGTATCGCCGTCCCTTGGCCACCACCGCCGGCTTCATGAAATGGGAATAATCCGCCGCCCGTTCTTTCCGCAGCAGGGCGATTTTTCGGACAATTTTAGGGAGGAAGCGGTTGCGTTCATCCGCAAAAACTTGAAAGACAAAATCTTTGTCAAGGCCTTGCCTGACCAGTTGATACTTCAGGTTCACGTAAGCCACCGGCGTTGGCGCTGCTTCCCCAACAGCGCTGAACGCCAGAATAAAACAGGCTAGCAGAACCACTCCCCACTTCGTCCGCACCATCTTTCTCCCCCCTCTAACGTCCTCCACGCTAACCTGATTACCCCGTTTTGTCAAGGCGGGGAGCCAGTCTGGCCGGGTTTCCGAAGCCTCCAAAGATTGTCGATCAACCCCTCCCCGGCCGGCACCATTGACATAATTTTTTGCCTGTTCTTGCCCGTCTGGCCCGGTTGCTCTAATATAAAAATGTGGCAATCAGTCTTTGGGAGATGGGGGCCGGAGAACCATGTTCCCCCGGTCCTCTCCGCAAAGCCATTTCTAAAACAGCTTCAACATGAACCCGGGGAGCCGCGTGACGAGAAAGCTAAAAATCAGCCCGCTTTCCTGGCCTGGGGTGCAAGGGCCGGTGTATAGAGGATATCCCCTGGCTCCCCTCACTACCTGGAAAATTGGGGGACCGGCGGAGTATTTGGCCGCGCCCCAGGATATGGAGGACGTCTTTGCGCTGCTGTGGCTGGCTGCCAGCCGGGGCTGGCCCGCCTTTTTTCTCGGCCGGGGCTCCAATGTCCTGATCGCCGACGCCGGGCTCCCCGGAGTAACGCTTCATCTGGCCAAAAGTTTCCAGAAGGTAGAGCGTCAGGCCGACTCCGTCCGGGTGGGCGCAGGGGTGGCCCTCCCCCGCCTGGCCCAAAGCCTGGCCGCCCGGGGTCAGGGGGGCTTCGAGTTTCTGGCGGGCATCCCGGGAACGGTGGGCGCCGCGGTGCGCCTCAACGCCGGGGCCCACGGCGGGAACCTGGGCCAGCGTTTAAAACGGGTGTGGGCGGTGACCCCGGAGCTGGAACTCAAGGAGTTAACCGTTGCCGAGGTGGCCCCGGGATACCGCACCTCACGCCTGCTTCACTTGCCCCATTGGCTGGTGGTGGAGGCCGAATTTGTTTTAACCGAGGAAACTTCCCCCGCAGTTATTCAAGAGCGCCGGCGGGAACTCCTCGAGGCGCGCCGGGCCCGGCAACCGGCTCATCCCCGCACCTGCGGCAGCGTTTTCAAAAATCCCCTGGAAGGCCCCCCCGCGGGCCGGCTCATCGAGGAGGCCGGCTTAAAAGGCAGAAGCTTGGGCGCGGCCCAGGTGTCCCGTAAGCATGCCAATTTCATCATCAACCGGGGTGGCGCCACCGCAGCCCAGATGGAGCACCTGATGGCGGACATCGAAGCCTCAGTCTGGGAGAAGTTTGGCATCCGTTTGGAACGGGAAGTCGTCTGTCTGCCCCAGGATATGCCCTGATAAACGGCCTAGCTGCGAGATGGAATTTCATCCTACAAGGAGAATGCTCATGGTTCGCCGGGAAGCGTGGTATTTCGATACTGTTGGCCCCCAGAATACTGAGGCCTGTCTGGAACTCTTAGAGAAAGCCGCAGCCGAGGGCTTCCAGCACCTGGTGGTGGCTTCCACCACGGGCGATTCGGGGGTCCAGGCCGCCCGGCGCCTGGCCGGCCAGGATGTCAACCTGGTGGTGGTGGGTCATTCCGTGGGGTTTAAAGGCCCCAATATCGACGAATTCATCCCCGAACTCCAGGAGGAAATCACCCGCCTGGGAGGGAAGGTGCTGAAAGCCACCATCCTGACCCACTCCCTGGACACCAGCCTCGCCGACCAGTTCAAAGGGAGCGCCCCCACCCTCCTCATTGCCAATACCCTCAGGCGCCTGGGGCACGGCATCAAGGTCTGCTGCGAGATCGTCATGGAGGCGGTGGACGCCGGTCTTATCCCCGAGGAGACCGAGGTGGTGGCCGCAGCCGGCACCGCCCGGGGCTGGGACACGGTGGCCGTCCTGAAAAGCGCTGCCTCCAAACGCTTTCTCAAACTCTCGGTTCTGGAAATCTGGGCCAAACCCAGGGTCTAGGGCAGGTGGGGGGAATATCCCCCCCACCCCTGCCACGACGCCCTGTCCCCAGTCTTCCGGGCCAGACCCCTCCAGCACCCCGGCAGACTACCCGTCAGCCCCTGATACCTAGTTGAGACCTCTTTAAAAAATCGGTTTTAAAAGCAACCGCGTTGTAGAATAGCCGCCCTCGGCTGTACTTTCGCAGGCGGGGGCGCCTACGCTGCATCCACATTGCCGATGTAAGGCTTTTTTGCAGAGGTTTCAAGTCAAGAGCCCTGGAAAAGGGTGCATGGGGGGAGGGCCAGGCGCCTGGGGCCCCTAATACTTAGTTGCATAAATCAGCGTAAGTAATTGAGCGCATCCTTAAAGATAAGGAAGGCATAAGTCCCCCTTTGAAAAAGGGGGATTTAGGGGGATTTTCAAGGGGATAGACAAATCCCCCCTAACCCCCCTTTAAAAAAGGGGGGAATAAAAACCGCTTTTTAAAATTCGCTAACTTTGGCAATTAAGTACTAGCTCTCTCCCTCAAGAAGAATTTTACAAAGCTCTCCTTACCTATAGGGAAACTCTGGTGGCACAGGCTTCCAACCTGTGCTGGCCCAGGCCAAAGCCTGGGGCACCATTTTCATGGGTAAACATGGGCCGATTATTACAAAACCCCTGGCAACATTATGGGATTAAGAGGAATTACCCTGAGGGTTTTCCCGTATTGCCAGTCTTATTAAACCCCTCCCGATACCGCCGGTTTCCTGAGGACCAGCCGTTTTTTCAGGATTTTCAGAAAGGTTCCCATCAGGGGGGCTTCCTACCTCAGGTATTCTGGGCCAGGGGCCAACGCACTGTCACCCAGGTTTCCCCGGGCTGACTCTCTACCGTAACGTCTGCTTTATATGGTTGCAATAACTGCCGGGTCATGAATAATCCCAAACCGGCTCGGGGTTTCCGTTCGGTTCCCTTGGTGGTAAAGAAGGGCTCAAAAATGTGAGGCAAATTCCGGGGATCAATCCCTTCTCCGGTATCACCCACCCGCAACGACCGGCAGCCCTCCTCCAGCCAGGTGCTCACCGTTAACCGCCGATGGGGACTCTCGGCCATGGCCTCCAGAGCATTGTCCACCAAATGCCGAAAACTTTGGCTGAAGTCGATATAGTGCCCGTAAACCGGAGGCAGACCCGGCGTGAAGGAGAACTTTTTTTCCACGTGGTGCTTGAAGAAGGGATCGGCCACATAGAGGGCCAACTCTTCCTGAAAGATCTGGTTCAGGTCAAGGTAACAATACTCCTCCTCCCCTTCATGGACCGCCTGTAAAATGATGTGGTGAATCATGTCCCGGAGGTAACCCACCTCTTGCTGTAACTGCTTCAGCTTCTGGTCGCGATAGTCATAAAGTTCCTGAAGCCGGGTGGCCTCAATGGGAGGAAGGGAGTCCAGCACCGCCGCTTCTTCTTGGGCTTTTTGTTCCAAAAGCTCCAGCTGAAAGGAAATCACCTGCAACGGGGAGTTCATGTTGTGAATGAGGCCGCTGCAGCGGCGACCTACAGCTGAGTGTCGATAATAGCGAACCAGCTCCGCCAGGTAGCAAGCTGTGAAGTCTATTTCCTCCCCCGGGGGGACGGCTCGAGCCGGACGGGCCACTAGGGAGTCCTTCGTACTTAACCCTGATGATTCGGTCATAGATGTCACAACCTCATGTCGGAAGGCACCTTGCTGACCTTTCCTAGTCTGGAAAGGTTTGATTATTTTTCCGCTTGCCCCAGATTTATGCACATTCCATACCAGGAAAACCGGCCCGCCTGCACCCAAGCATGGCCAGAAGTATAGGTCCAAGGGAAAAGTATGGGTGTCAAGAGGGGTCTAATTACCAAGCTTTCAGAAAGGCGAGGTGATTAAGACATCACGTGGTGGGAAAAGATAGTCTATCAATCTGCGGATTCACCACTCTCCACCCAGCCAGGGAGGAGGCGGGATGCGGAACAAGGTCTGGGCGTCCCGGGAGCCCACCATTTGAACAAACTTTTTCGCCAGGTCCGGATCAAACTGCCGACCCGCCTGGCTTTCGATTTCAAACAGAGCTTCGGGCACTGTAAAAGCCCGCCGATATGGACGATCCGAGGTCATGGCGTCAAAGACGTCCGCCAGAGCCAACACCCGGCACAGAAAAGGGATTTTGCCTTCCTCCAGGCCATGCGGATAGCCTTGGCCATCCCAGCGCTCGTGGTGCAGGAGGATGAGGTCTCTTTCCCGGGAACCGAAGCCCAGGGGCTCGACGATTTTTTCGCCGATCAGGGGATGGGTTTCGATGGCAGCCCGCTCATCCGGGGTGAGGGGCCCGGGTTTCAGCAAGATGGCGTCGCTGATGCCTATTTTGCCGATATCATGGAGATAACCGGCATTGGTCACAGCCTCCAAATCCTGGGAGGGGAGCTTCAGGGAACGGCTGAAATCCAGAGCGATGTTGGTCACCCGGTTGGAGTGTTGGCCGGTGTAAGGGTCCCGGGCCGACAGGGTCCGCAACAGGGCCTTAATAGACTCCTGGCGAAAGATAAGGCCTCCCGGCGACAACGGGACATTTTCCCCCGGCGCCGGTAAAGCTACGCCACCTGGACCCTTCTTGGGGTCAACCCAGGTGAGGCTTTCCAGTATCCCTTTTCCTATGATCACGGACAAGGGTCTCTCCGATTTATTAAGTTACCATTGGTTCAGATCAGGATGCGCTGCTTCAAAATATGGAATTCCCTTTCCGTCAGCAAGTTTTCCTTATAGAGCCCGAGCAGGCGTTCCAAATCAGCATAGTGGGTGGGCTCCATCTCCCAGGGCAGAGGATGACCCTGGGGCACCACCCGCCAGATTGGCGTTTTTCTGTTCTGGTCCCCCGGGGAAGGTGTTGCCTCCGGGTACTGGCTCAGCTGTTGCAGTTCTTCCAGTTTGGCGTTGAGCTCATCGAGTTTTTGCAGCAACCGGCCATTCTCTTCCTTGAGAGAGAGGAGTCGGGCGGCATTGTCCACGGCGACTTCGATTTCCCGGAGGTTGAAGGGCTTGCGCAGATAGTCGTAGGCTCCTTCCCGGGTAGCCTGGAGGGCACTCGCCAGTGAGGCGTGCCCGGTCATAATCACCACCAGGGAAGCAGGATTTCGCTCGCGAGCTGCTCTGAGGACCTCCAGGCCGTCAACCTCCGGCATCACCAGGTCGGCCAGGATTAAGGGATAGGACCGTTGGCTAAGCAACTTCAGGGCTTCCCCTCCGTGCCGCGCCAGGTCTACTGTATGTCCTTTCTCCCGCAAGAAACTCACCAAGGCTTCCCCCAGATTTGGGTCATCCTCAGCGATCAGGATCCTAAGCATGGGTTTTTCAGAGGACATGCGCTTTTAGGCTCCCCCTGCGGTTACAGCGATCTAAGCCTGTCAGGGCCGGGACCAGTCGTTATCCTCGAGTCCGCGAATCATCTTGGCACAGAACTGGCAAATCTCTCTTAAACAAGACTTCCCTGCACCCAGGGGCAGGACACTTCAGTACCAGGTCATATTAAGGGGCTTCCTGGTCATGGTAAGAGAGAGGCCCTGCACAGAAGGTGTTCACTGACTGCGTCTGCTTTACTTATCGGTTGCAGAGCGGGGGGGAATAAAAAATCGAAGATTAAGGAATGGGAGAATTAAGCCGATATATTATCTTTGGCGGTAAAAAAACCGGCATCTGCGTCAAGTCCTCAAAAATATAAGAATTTTTGTAGAGAAGGCCGCCCCCCCATTGAGCGCGAACCCCGGTGAAGACTTAGAAAAAGTCGGTAAGGAAGGGATTATTGACTTTCTCCTCCCCCAGGATGGAGGAAGCAGCGCCCCCATAGTCATGTCCGGTCCAGATACGGGTGTCGTCCGGCAACGGCATGATCTTTTCTTGGAGGGAGTGGATGAGCTGGTCGAGGGAGCCCCCCGGTAGGTCGGTGCGCCCGGCGGCCTCCACGAACAGGGTGTCGCCGGTGAAAAGATGCCCGGGGAAGTAGAGACAGATGGCCCCGGGAGTGTGCCCTGGGGTATGCAGCAGGGTGGCCTCCCAGGTTCCCAGGGACAGGGAGTGGCCATCCTTCACCGGGAGGTCCACCCGGGTAAGGGGGGGAAATCCCTCAGCCTGGGCCTCGGCTTGCATTTCCGGGCGCCGGAAGAATTCCCAGTCCAGGTGATGCATGACGATGAGGGCCCCGGTTTGATTAGCCCACAGTTCATTGCCGGCAATGTGGTCGGCATGTCCGTGGGTTTTTACAATCCAGCGCAACCCCCAGCCTTCCTGGTCCAGGCGCGCCTTAAGGTTGGGAGCCGGACCGCCCGGGTCCACCACCAAAGCTTCCCGGCTCTCCGGGCAAGCCACTAAATAGGAAATAACTTCCAGGGTGCCAATCTTTTCGGCAACAACAATCAGGGTCACGCGAGGATCTCCGGCGTCTCTCAGCGAGAAGGCAAAGAGGCGAGGAAACGGAAGATCATCTGCTGGTTCCGGAGGGCGTGAATTTCGGCCTGGATGGCCAGGGTGTGGGCCTTTTCACTCTCGGATTTGGCCTGGCGGAATAATTGCTTGGCCTGCTCCGATTGTCCCTTATTTTCAACCTCCTGCCCTTTTTTCAACTTATCGTTAGCGGACTTTTGCAGGAGTTCGACCCGCTTCAGGGCCGCTTCGCATTTTTTCTTGTTGGCGGCTTCCTGCGCCAGCTCTTTTTCAGTCAAGGCCCGCTCTCTTTGAAGGGGTCCGCACTCTTTCACCAGAATGGTAAATAAAGAGTTGGCTTCCTTGACCAGGGCCTTGGCTTCTGCAGTATACTTGGCAGTCAATTTCTTTTGCGCCGAGTCCAGCAGTTTCACGGCCCGCTTGTAAATTATGGCGTGATCCGGGCCGCAGGCGGGTTTTTTTGACTGGGCCAGGGTCCAGCCGGTGAAGAGGACCACGAAACCAAGGGTAAAAACCATGAGGCGAAAGCGACGGGTAGACATGATTTCATCCTTTTGAGTTATTAGTGGAGCTGAAAGGTCTCAGAAATTGCCCTTTGGAAACGGGGACGGTAGATCAGGTCGAAAGCCAGTTCCTTGCCCGGAAAAAGCTTCAGAGCCTGGCTGCGGACATTGACCACGATGTTCTCGACTTGGGATTTGGTTAGACGCCCGGAACGAATCTCCAGTAAGGCCAGGTCCACCAGAAGCTTGAGATACGTAAGGCGGCGGTTTTCTTCGCGGATGGCTTGCCGGTTTTTTTCGGGGATATCCGGTTTAGTCAACGCATATTCCTTGATGGCCTTATTCTATCCTGGTGTCCTGGGCATGTAAAGGGGAAAGCCCGAGTTGCCTGGGTCTGGGGGCTCTCCGGATGACAGTGGCGGTCTTGGTGGGACTCGGACCCTTGGTGATGTCCCGGGCGATGCCCTCCTTGATTTTTAAAACAGTTTTGGCTTTCAGCCAGTCGATACGGGATTCGAGGTGGTATCGTTTGGCCAAGCTTTTCACATAAGCTAAGTACTTTATTTTCTTGCGGTAAATGTTTGGGTGGGCTTCCAAGTAGATCCGTCCCTGGCGGGTGAGGGCCATTTTCACCGGCTGGTAGATAATCTTCACCAGCGTCCCCACCTCGACTTGGGGGAAGAGCTGGGCAATCTCCTGGGGCAGCATGCGGATGCAGCCGTGGGAGACAAAATGGCCCACACTCCAGGGGCGATTGGTGGCGTGGATGCCCACCCCGTCAGCACTGGTGCCCATCCAGTATTTGCCCAGCGGGTTTTGGGGACCGGGAGGCACCTTCTCCAACACTTCCCGGCCCATATCCTCCATTTCATCCTGGATAGAGGGCGGCACGGTCCAGGTGGGATTTTTCGCCTTGTTGAGAATGTAATAGGAACCTGTGGGGGTGGGCCAGGACCTCTTGCCCACGGCCAGGGCATAGCGCCGCTGATAGACTCCCATATGAAACTGGTAGAGGAGAAGTTCCGGGAGGTTTATGACTATCCCGTGGGAAAGCTCCGTAGGCACGATGTGGGTGGTATCGACCTTGAGTTCCATACCGGGCTTTAGACGGGTGTTGACCTTCAGCTTGGTCTGCCGGGCCATTACCCAGGGGCGCAAGCCTTTCGTCAAAGCCACATGGCTCAGATCCAGACGTTTTTCTATGTAAACTTTCTCGTCGCCACCGGTGACCAGGTGGTAAACAAAGCGTCCTTCGCCTGCCGCCCAGAGGGGTCGGGGGACGGCGAGCAGCACCAGCAGGATGAACCAGATGAAGCGCAGCATGTCAGTATTCTACCTCGGCTAAATAGGGAAAGTGATCGGAAGGGTAGCGACCCGCATTATTATACTCAACAATTTCTGCTCCTGAAACCTGAAAAGGAGGCGTGATGAGAATCCAATCGATGCGATGACCCCGGGGCTGCCCGTCAAAGTTATGCTGGGTAGGTGGCTCGTGGCCCGGGGCATGGTGGACCCGCCAGGTGTCAAATAGGCGGCTGCCTGAACCGGTGAGCTCCTGATAGACAGCCTCATCCGGGGCCTCGTTGAAATCCCCCACCAACATCAAAGGTTCCTGCCGTTTTAAGAAAAACTCCCTGATGAGGCGGGCCCCATGGAAACGGGCCGGAGAAGAGATGTGGTCCAGGTGGGTGTCGATGAAGTAGAACCACAAATCCCGTCCCGCCTCCTGGAAGAGCCCGTAGGTTACCATGCGGGGAAAAGCGCTGTCCCAGCTCTTGCTGCGGTGCACGGCAGGGGTCTTTGACAGCCAGAATTCGTCGCTCTCCTTTACCTGGAATTCCTGCCGGTAAAAAATGGTGGGGTACTGGCAGGTGGGGTCCACCTGGCGATGGGCCACCAGAGGGAGATACCCCGGCAGGTGGCCGGTCAAATAGTCAAGCTGGGGGACGGTGCCCTCCTGGGTTCCCACCAGATCGGGAGCCAAGGCCAGGATGGTCTCCACCACTAATTCTTTGCGGTGGTCCCATTGATTGGGGCCATCCAGGGGGTTGGCGAACCGCAGATTAAAGGTCAAGACCCGCATATCCCGGCCTCAGGCGAATTTCAAAGGCATTGGTTGGGGAAAGAAAAGCTCCTGGCACTGGCGCAGAAAATTGGCGTCGGTCATGGAGGCCAGGTAATCCCGAACGATTTCAGCCGGCTGAAATTGTTCCAGATACGGCGGATGCATATGTTCCAGGTATTCCGTCCATATAGGGGACTGGCGGCGTGCCTCGATAATGTCTCGGTAAAATCGCTGAAAAAGATCAGCGAAAAGCTCCTCGATCTTCCCAGTTTCCTGTTTTATGCGAGGGTTGTTGTATATGCGAGTATAGTTAAACTCCCGCAAGGTCATCAAGGCCTCCCCCACCTCCGGAGAATACCCCACGTAGTTTTTGTTGTGGCTGTGGCTGATGAGGTCGGTGACCAGAGTGTAAACTATGGCGCCGTTGGTGCGGCCCAGGCGCGTCGTCACGGCGGGGGGCAATTCTTCCCGGGTGATGAGGTTCAGCGTGATGGCGTCCTCCAGGTCCCGGCCGATGTAGCTGATGGTGTCGGCCAGCCTGACTACGCACCCCTCCAGGGTCATGGGCTTGAGAGGGAAATCCGGATCGGCCAACTTCAGGCCCATTTCCTCTTCCAAGCGCTGAAAGGTCTTGTCCCGTTCGGGGGCCAGACGTTCCAGATGCGTCTCCCCGTCGTGGCACAGGATACCGTCCAGAACCTGAAGGGACAGGTTCAAGCCCTGGCCGCCCTTTTCCACCCCATCCAGGAACCACACTCCCTGAACACTGTGGAGGAAAGGCCCGATGCAGTAGCTCTCGCACAGATCGGAGAGGATGCGCTCCCCATCGTGGCCGAAGGGAGGATGGCCGATGTCGTGCCCCAGGGCGATGGCCTCCAAAAGATCTTCGTTGAGACGGAGATAGCGGCCGATGGTGCGGGCGATTTTGGAGAGGAGCTGGACGTGCAGGACCCGGTGGCTGATGTGTTCGTGTTCTATGAGATAGAACACCTGGGTCTTGTCGATGTAGCGGGTATAGGCCCGGGAATGGAGGATGCGGTCGGCGTCCACCGCAAAGTCCTGGCGGTGGCCTTCCCGGATACGCTCTTCGAAACGGCGCCGAATGGCCTGGGAGCTCCGGGTGGCATAGGCGGAGAGGCGGGTTTCTTCCTGCCGCTCGAGCTCCTGGCGTAACTCCCCCAAATTTACCACGATTACCATATCCCCCGGAACGAATTTACCACAGAAAATTACATATCTCAAGACCTGAGACGGGGTTACTGGCTGGATTTCCTGAGGCTCCTGGTGTATTAATTAAAGAAAGGCACCAAGGTCAGGGGACAGGAGACAGGTCTCTTGGCGGAGTCCTAGCCACCCGAAGGAGGGGCACATGGTCAAAGTACTTCTGGAGCGAACCATCAAAGGCAAGGATGTCAGTAAAATTGCGCGGTTGCTGCGCCAGATACGGGTAATGGCCATGCAGCAACCGGGCTACATCTCCGGGGAAACCCTGCACGCGGTGGAGGATCCCAATCACTACCTGGTGATCAGCACCTGGGAGTCCCTGGACCACTGGCAGGCCTGGTCCAACAACCAAGAACGGCAGAAGCTCCAGGACGACATCGACGGCGTTCTGGACTCGCCCACGGTAATGCGCATCTTTACTTACTAAGAAAGTTTGCCTGCCAAAGCCGCGTCTTTCTTCGGGGGACTGGTTCGAGGATATTCCTGGCCAGTCCCCCGAAGCGCTTAGGCCCCCGGTGCCCTGGGCCGGCTGTAAAAAATCGCTCCGAGAAAATCTTCCCCGACACCTCGCGGTTTTCTCAGGTATTACTCAGAGCCTAAGATACCTTGCTTGGCTTTGTCATGGTCAGCCTTTTAGGGGCCGAAATATCCAGACCATATCCTAAATGCTCCAGGTGTCAGAAGAACCTCTTTTCCCCTCCCGCTTAAGAAATCCCCGCCAAAAGTAAAGATTTTCATAAAGTTAAGGTGAAGCTCGGCCGAAAGAGAGGGAAAACCCTAGAAGAAGTTTATGGAAACCTGGAGACACCGGAGTCTGGGGCTAGTCCTGGGGTTGGGACTGCTCCTCCTGCTGGTCTTTTTAGGGTGTCAAAACCCTTTTGCCCAGCCGCCCCTAGTGGGCGTGATACTCTGGAATCAAGAAATCCAGTCCTTTGAGGAAAATCTCCAGGGAGTCTTTGAGGGACTGCGGGAGGAGGGCTACCTGGACCGGCTCAATGTGCGGCTCCAGGTGGTCAACGCCAAGAGTGACCGGGGTCGGGCGGCGGCGGCAGCCGAGGACTTTCAGAAGCAAGGCGCCCGACTGCTCATCACCCTGGGAACCATTTCCACGTCGGTGGCCTTGAATGTCACCCGAGACCGCGGCCTGCCGGTGGTCTACTCCGGGGTGGGGGCGCCGGCCGCCACCGGCCTTACTTGGCCGCCGGAAGAGGAGGAACCCCGTTTCACCGGTACCAGCATGGAAGTGCCGGTGGCCGAGCAACTGCGGCTTTTCCGAATGGCCCTCCCCCGGATGAAGCGCCTGGGAATTCTGTTCTGCACGGCCACCCCGGTGGCGGTGGCCACCGGGACCGGCGCGGCCGCCGCAGCCCGGGAAATGGACCTCACAGTTCTGAAAGCCACGGTAACGGATGACCGCCCGGTTCTTCTGGAGAGAGCCTTGACAAATCTTTTGGACCGCGGGGCTGAAGCCATTTTTCTGCCCACCGATCCGGTGCTGGCCTCTCCCAATAACCTGCAGGTGATCTGTGAGCGTGCCTTGAAAACCCGGACACCGGTAATGGTGCCCTTTGAGTCCTCGGTGATTTATGGGGCCCTCATGTCATACCATGCCGATTTTGGCGAATTGGGCCGCCAGGCGGGACGGCAGGCGGCTCGCATTCTAGCAGGGGTGGCGCCCCGGTTAGTGCCCCCGGAAATTCCCAAGGTCAAGCGCTTGACCTTGAACCTGCGGGTGGCCCAAACCCTGGAGGTGCAACTGTCCCGGCACCTCCTCAGCCGGGCCCATTATCTTTATTAGGAGATTACCCCGCCTAAAGCAGGGCAATTTTGCCGTTCCCGGGGCGCGCGGCTTTTCCTGGTAAAGGGGATGCAGATTGCTGTGCCTGGACATCGCTTGAAATATTCGCTCTTTCGAAGCTTCACCTCCAGGATTTTGCTCTTAGGGTTAGTGGCGGGAGCAATTCCCCTTCTTTCCATTTTCCTGACCATCGGTCTGTTTTCCCAGAGCTTGCACCAGGATCTGAAACATTCCCTCACCGACATCAAGGCCCGGGAAGGCCAACGGCTGGAAAACCACCAGTACAAGCTGGTGCACCAGCAGATACGGCAGAAAGCCCTGGACGTGGCCCAGGATATCACCGAGTATCTCAAACACCATCCCAGCCAAACCTGGGAGAAACTCAGACATGACCCGGAATTCCGGGAAATGGCGGTGCAGCCGGTGGGCATGGTGGGAGAAACCTTCCTGGTGGCCGTTCAGGGGAAAAAAATCCTGCTGCACAGCCAACGGCCCTATGAAGGGCAAACCCTTGAGAAGGCCATCTGCCTGGAAGGAAAGTTGGCTGAGCCCCCCGAGCTTTTCTTTAATGGCACCGACAGCATCCGGAAGTTTTCCCCGGTGCGGGGCCAGGAGGGGGTAACCTGTCATGGTTTTCTGGTGCCTCTCCGGCTGCGGCCTGCCGGGGGACCCAAACTCATGGTAGGGGCCTGGGTAAACCTCGGAGAAATGAATCTCATCACCGCCCAATCCCAGGCCATCTTCAAGACAGCCCTCAATGTGAGCGGGGCCCTCATCGATAGCCGGTTGCGCCAGTTCCGCCAGAACCAGCTTTACTTCCTGGCAGTCCTGAGTCTGCTGGCCCTCATCGCCAGCCTGGCCCTGGCCCGGCACCTTACAGGGCAGGTGGCGGTTCTCACCCGGGCGGCGGAGGCCTTCGACGGGGGCGACCTGAGTTACCGCATCATGAAGCCGGGACAGAACGAACTGGGGCAACTGGCCCGCACGCTTAACCGCATGGCAGCCAGCCTGAACGACAACACCATCTCCCGGCTGGAATGGGAAAACACCTTTAACGTCCTGCCTGACCCGGTCATCCTGGTGGACACCGAAGAGCGCATTACCCGCCTGAATCGTGCCGCCGGCACTTACCTGGACGTTTTCCCCCAGGACGCGATGGGCCGCCACGCCTCGGAACTTAGGAAGTCAACCACAGAGAGCTTCCCGGGTTGGGCTTTCCACCAGGCCCTGGAGCAAGGCACCAAGACTCACATGGAGTTCTGCGCCGATAACGGCCATACCTTTCTGGTGACTGTGGACCCCTGCTGGGACCGGGAGGGAGAGATCAGCGGTGCGGTGTTCGTGGCCCGTGACATCACGGCCATAAAGCACATGCAAAAAGAGTTGGCCCAGGCCACCCACTTCCTGCGGCAACTCATCGAGTCAGCCCCCCTGGGACTCACCTTCATCAACGCCGAAGGTTTGATTGTCCAGGCGAATCCTCAATTTTTCCATGAATTTGGGTACCTTCCCGAGGAAGTCCTGAATCAACACTATTCCTTCCTCTACTTCAGTGAGGGAGAACGGCAGCAGGTGCTGGCCGAGATGAGGGCCAAAGGAGAAGTGCTGGGACGCCAGGTGCTCCTGCAACACCGTAATGCAGAACCGGTTCCGTCCCGCATTTCCATCCGGAAGCTGTATGGGGAGGATGGCGGGGTCATGGGCTCGGTTTGCCTGGTGAGCAACATCTCACAGGAGGTGAGCCTGCAGCGGCAATTGGAACAGGCTCAAAAACAGGAAGCCATCGCCACCCTGGCCGGTGGTTTGGCTCACAATTTCAACAACCTCCTCACCATCATCATGGGGCTCTCCACCTTGATGCTTGCCAAGATTTCCCCGGACCATCCGGCCCATGCCGACCTGGTGGACATCGAGCGCCAAGTGCAGGCCGGCCGAGAGATCACCCGGAAACTCCTCTCCTTCCGTCGGCCCACCGATTTTGAGACCCAGCCCCGGGATTTGAACAGGCTGGTGGAAGCCACCGCCGACATGTTCGGTCGCACCCGTCAGGAGCTGGTAATTAAAAAACAACTGGCACCGGAACTTCCGGCGGTGGAGGTGGACTCCGGCCAGGTCCAGCAGGTGCTCATGAATCTCCTCATCAACGCCTGGCAGGGCATGCCCCAGGGGGGAGAGATTTCCCTGTTAACCCGGGCCGTGCTGCTCACCGAATGGCACGACCATACCTAGGAGCTCGAGCCCGGTTCCTTTGTCTGCCTCTCAATAACCGACACCGGCATCGGCATGGACGAGGAGACAGTGTGCCAGCTGTTCGACCCCTTTTTCACCACCAAGGGGCCCGGTCAGGGCAGCGGCCTGGGTCTGGCATCAGCCTACCGCATCATGAAAAACCACCGGGGCGCCATTCAGGTCACGAGCAGACCAGGGGAGGGGTCCACCTTTACCCTGTTTTTCCCTGCCTCTCACGCTCTCCCCCGGGACGCCACCCCCGAAGACCAGCGCATCATTTCCGGCCGGGGCACCATTCTGCTGGTGGATGACGAGCCCATCCTGCGGCGGGTGGCGGGAAAACTCCTCGAAAAATTGGGCTATCAGGTGCTGGAGGCCACCTGCGGCGAGGGGGCCCTGGAGATTTTTACCAAGCACAACGGGAACATTGACCTCGTGATCCTGGACGTGGTCATGCCTGGATTGAGCGGCCTGCAGACCCTCGAGCGACTCCGAGCACTGGATTCCCGAGTCAGGGTCCTGCTGTGCAGCGGCATGAGTGAGACCGACGTCGAACACTTGCCTGACGGGGTAAGCTTTATCCCCAAGCCCTTTCCCCTGGAAATCCTTTCCCAGAAAATCGCCGCAGCCCTGAACCATTAAGGCTGTAAGCCGTTTCCACACCCATATACCAAGGTAAAACCTCCCTCAAAATGCCTACAATCAGGGCAGGAGATGTAGCCTAAGCGCCCCGCCTGGCCAGCAAGTTGAACTTCCGCACCCCGGAAGATAGACAAATAGCGCGCCTTTCCCCCGATTAGCCCTCTATCGGAACCAAGAAGTTTTCTTGGCTTCATCTGCAAATAATGATAACATTAGGTTTTTAATTTCATTGTCTTAGGCCAAAATGGCGCGAGGGACCAAAACCCGGACGCCGGACGCCCAGACTGGTTCCTTCCGACGGCGGACATGAGCACGTGGGGTTACCTGGACGAATTCCTGAGGTATCTTGGGTCCGAGCGGCACCTGTCGGCCCACACCCTGCGGAATTACGCCCTGGATGTTAGGCAGTTTCTCGAATTTTGGGAGAAAAATCTGCCGGGCCAGTCCCTGCACCTGGCCACCTATCGGCACCTGCGCTCGTTTTTGGCCACGGCGCATCGGGGCAAGAGCAAGACCACCATGGCCCGCAAGCTCTCGGCGCTCCGCACCTTCTTTAAATTCCTGCAGCGTCAGGGGGTACTGGAACTGAATCCGGCCCGCCTGGCCCCCAGCCCTAAAGCCGAGAAACCCCTGCCCCAGTTCCTCTCGGTGGATGAAGTCTTCCACCTCCTGGACCAGGTGGGAGGCAAGGTAACCTCCCGGAGCCGCCGGGACCGGGCTATTCTGGAATTGTTCTATTCCGCCGGTCTCCGCCTGTCGGAGCTGGCCGGTTTGAACCTGGCGGACCTGGATCTTAAGGAGGGCATGGTGCGAGTCTGGGGCAAGGGAGCCAAGGAGCGCCTGGCGTTTCTGGGGAAGCCGGCCCAGGCCGCGGTGCAGGCCTACCTCCCCGAGCGAGAACTGCTTTTGAAAGAAAAATCCCTCTCAGAGGGGGCCCTGTTTCTCAACAACCGGGGTGGCCGCCTCAGCTCCAGGGGGGTGGCCCGGGTAGTGGCCCGCTGGTCCCGCATCGCCGGGTTGCCGGGGAACCTGACACCCCATGGCCTTAGGCACACCTTTGCAACGCATCTCATGGAGGGCCAGGCGGACCTGCGGGCGGTGCAGGAGCTTCTGGGGCACGCCAGCATTTCCAGCACCCAGCGGTACCTGCACATCAACCTGGATTACCTCATGGAGGAGTATGACCGGGCCCATCCCCGGAGTTGATGAGCCAACCAATTAGGACAAATCATGTGAAAATCAAATTCTCGGTCACCCTGAGCCGCCGCGGCGCAGGATTTGGTTATTCGCCGCGGCCAGCAGTTCAGAATGACCAAAAAAACCGATGTATTAAATACTCTGAAGGAATAACCGAGGGAAAAATTGACTAAGCACCATTCTCCATGGAAGGGAACCACCATCCTCATGGTGCGCCAGGGCGAGAAGGTCGCGGTGGCCGGGGACGGCCAGGTGAGCCTCGGCGACATGGTCATGAAGCAGCGGGCCCGAAAGGTGCGTAAGCTCTATCATGGCAAAATCATCGTGGGCTTTGCCGGGGCCACCGCCGACGCCCTGACCCTGTTCGAGCGCTTCGAAGGCAAACTGGAGGCCCATCAGGGCAACCTCACCCGGTCCGTGGTGGAGTTGGCCAAGGACTGGCGCACTGATAAGATCTTGCGGCGCTTGGAGGCCCTCCTTCTGGCGGTGGATAAAAATGACGCTTTTCTTATCACCGGCACCGGCGACGTCATCGAGCCGGATGAAGGGGTGATGGCCATCGGCTCGGGCGCGCCTTATGCCCTGGCCGCGGCCCGGGCCCTCATGGCCCACTCCGATCTGCCCCCTGACAGGATTTGCCAGGAGGCTTTGGAGATTGCCGGGTCCTTATGTGTTTACACTAACCGGGAAATTGTCATCGAGGAGTTATCGAGCACATAGTATAATCGGTTTCAACTTAAAAATAATAAAAGATTAGTGGTTCTATAAATATGGAAGATTTTATTTCAATTAGGGATTCGATATTTAGAATTGCAGAGGAAATAAAAAGAGATAGAAATGACCTGTATCAAAAATTATTATATATTTGTGAAAAAATAGATAGTCTATTTTCTGCCAATGATAATTATGATTGGCCAATGTCAAGAAAAAATGTTCAGAAATATTTTGGTTTGACTAAGAGTCAAATTTATAATAACAAAAACAGATATTTGATAAAAGGGAAGGATTACTTTATAGAAGGTGATCGGCCATTTAGGACCCTCTATTTAGAACGAATTGGAGTAATAAAAATAATTATGCACTCAAGGTCGGATAAGGGAATAAGATATTTAAAAAAATTATATGGTTCATCCCTATTCCCAAAAGATGAACATCTTTATATAAATTAAATCGAGTATGCAATCAGTGAATTTGATATTCCAATAAGACAACGTTTTGTCAAGACTTTAAATAAAGATTATTTTATTGATTTATATTTAGAAAATATAAAATTAGCAATCGAGTGCGATGAACGTGACCATTATGAGCAAGAAGATTCACAAAAACTTTGCGAGAGAGAGGAATATATTTCTAAGGAGTTAGGTTGTAAGTTTTTACGCTTTAATCCTAACGAGACTGATTTTAATATTTGACAAGTTATTAATATAATCTTCCATTGTATTTTTAATAAAAAAATAAATGGGAAAGATCCAATAGATTATTATATGGACAATCACTGCTGTCCGGTAGAAAATACTTGAGTTAGTAAGTAAAACAGCCCCAAA
>CBFDAH010000015.1:0-28188 GCA_965602785.1 uncultured Syntrophobacterales bacterium | reverse complement strand
AATCAAAACAATCGGGCGGATTGCCCTCCACGCGAAGCGTTTAGTTCATGCATTTAATATAAAAAAACCAAAGGATCAGTAGATGAGGTTGGTAAGGTTTCTTTTTACCTAAATCTACTGGGTCAACAGGGTCATTCCTCTTATCCTTCCTCTCCCATCCCCCCTTTCCCCTTAGGTCCCTACTCTTCTAAAATTTTTAGCCCCGTGAGTCCCATACCTTTTCCCGTAAAAAGAGTGTCCTTGGGTCCTCCAATCCCCCCCACTCCGGCCCTGGCCGGGTTCTTTCCAAATCGGTAGTGGTATAAGGGGCAATCTTCGACCCAGCAGGCCTTAACCAGTTTGGCAGTTGTTGCGCAGTCCAAGCATTTAAGGCGCATACTTCGCAGGACTCCTGGAATAATTGCCTTCACCTCGGGGGCTGGGTTTCGCCCGAACCGATATGGATATAGGGGACAGCCTGCAGCCGGACAGAGTTTCACCTCCAGGGGCTGTTCATTGCAACAGTCCAGGCACTTGTAGCGTACGGCGTTCATCGGAGGCTTGCGCTTGGTGGTCCGATATCTCCCCCAGGGGACATTGCCCTTCGCGCCAATATAATCCTCAGATGTCTGAGTCACCGCCTTGGTAATGATCCCTCGCAAGTCCACTTCCATGGCCTCTTGATTTTTATCGGCATGATCCATAGCCCGATGGCTCAATCCATAACAGGCATTGTTCTTGGTCATGGCACTCTCCTTGAGTTTTGTGAAACGCTGGGCAAAGAATTATTGGTCTTACAGCCTTCTTTCCGTGAGGGCGGCGTCCAGGGCAGCGATCTACCGCTCATTGAAGCCAATGTCCCGCTCCAGCCGGACAGCCTCATCCCTTCTGGCCTGGGCGGATTCCAGACATTTCTTGAATGCAGCGAAGGATTTCAATTCCATAGTCCTTACTCCTGCTGGGGCAGGTTCACCGGCTCCGTGTTCAACTTCAGAATCATCCTGGGAGCCGCCGTCATGTCTGGGTATGTGGCAAGCGTCCGAGCCGTGGCCTGCTCGTCTGTCTCGCACGGCAATGGCTTGATTATTAAGGCCCGATTCGGGATGAGTGGTCTCACTCTGGCCCGCAGCTTCTTCACCTTAGCCTTGATGTTCTTCACGCTCATATTCGTTATCCTCCTACCAACGACTCAAGCTGCCGCTCCAACTCCTCCACGGCCATGGCCAAGCCACAGGTGCTCATTATCCCGGCCACCGCTCCCGCCTCATCCGGTGTCAGTTTCCCCTGGCTGCAAGCCTGGAGGACTTTCGCCAGGGCCTGCCGCAAGTCCGCCGCCTTCTCCAGTTTGGGGAGGGGAAAGGTTACGGGAAGGCTCTTGGCGGGTGGGATCAATTTGTCCATGACTATTTTTATGGCCCACTTCTCCCCATCCTTGGCCTTTCCCACCAGCTTACGGGTGATGGCTTCCAGGTCCCCCTCCAGGAGTTCCAACGCTGCGATGGTGGCCTTGTGGCGACTCCCCTGAGGTCTCCTCCTTGGGGTTGCCTGATTGCCCCGGCTGGAACTGTCCCCTATTCGCCTGTTTTAGCTCGATGGGGAGGATAGGCCCGCCTGATAATGTCCGTCATTAATCCCCCCAAAAAACGAAACCCCCTTAAGCCGCTTGGCTTTGAGGGGGTTTTCTCAGCAAAATATGATACTTAGCTAAGTTTTCTTGGTATTGTTTTATTAGATTAGGTTTATAGTGATGCGGTTGTCCGGAAACTTGTAGCCCGAGTTCTTGAGCGCGGCGCGCACCCGGTCCTTGGCCTCCTTCACCGCGGTCTCAGGCAGACCCACGGTGGTAAAGGCCGGGAGCCCCGGGGCCAGATCCACCTCCACCTCGACAATGTAGGCGTCCACCCCGCGCAACGCGCCGCTTTTTACCCGAGCTAACATAAAAGCCTTGTGAAAGGTTAATGTGGGGGAGGGGGCCAGGGGTCGCGGACCCCTGCCCCTCCCCCAACCCCTTAGGGGGGGTATTGAGTAGCGGGTTGAGCGGGGGCCTAAAAGCCCCGGCTCAACGCGCCCCCATAAAAAGGTGTAGTGGGGAATTGTAGAGGCATGGCTTGCCATGCCCCAGGGCGCGGGTGTCACGCTCTCCTGTTCTTCCCCACAATGTACTTCACCCTATTCTTACCATGGGGGAAAGAACGGCGCAAAGGTCAAATTTTCACGGTGACGGAGGTGCGGGCTTGCTCCTCTAACGAAATGAATTCTTTGAGCATCTCCAGGCTCCCCATCACCAGGGCCTTCACCTGGAAGTGCCGCTTTTTCAGGTAGGCGAAAAAGCTCTCGTGCTCCTGGCGAACTTCCCGGGCCTCGTAGACGTTGACATTGGCCCGGAGGCGTACCTCCCGGGTCTTGTCGGTGAGCTGGTGATAGGTGTTGAGCTCGTCGAAATAAATCTTCAGGTTCACGTAGGTGTCAATGAGCCTTTTGGCGGAGTCGGGGTCCAAAGTCCCCAACAGGTGGGCGGTGTTGTCATAGACGCTGAAGTAGTGCTGGGAGGTGCTGATCACGCCGGCAAAGGTCAGCTCTTCGGGCTTGTCCGTCTTCTCCAGCTCTTCTCCCACCAGGGACTCATACGCGGTCCAGAGTGAGCTGAGCTCGGCTTTCATTGCCTGAAAAAGATTGAGCAGGGTGCGGGCCTCCCGCTCCCGGGCCTGCTTCTGATTGTTGAGGGACTGGGAATAGGCAATGAGGCGGCCGCTCAGAAAGGCCCCCACCAGAGCGCCGACCAAGCCGGCTGCCAAAGCCAGGATAATCTCCACGACTGTCTCTCCTCAGCACGAGGTCTCCTAAACTTTTCGGCACACACGGCGTTTAAGTTGAGGTTGTGCGCAGATTTTTTGGGGGAGGGGGCCATGGGTCGCAGACCCCTGCCCCCTCCCCCAAACTCCCCTCCCAACCCCTTAAGGGGAAAAAATAAGCTGAGGCAGGCGGGGCTGGCCCCGCCTGCCTCGGCCCCCTCAAAGGGGGTTGGGAGGGGAGTTTGAGGGGAGGGCGGGGGAGCCACCGCTCCCCCGGTCCTCCCCTCAAGGACCTTTGGGCCGGCTTCATGCTAAGTGCTGGGCATGGTCCACTTTCATGCAGCGGTCCATGACCACCTGGAGGCCGGCGTCTCGGGCTTTCCGGGCGGAGTCGGGCTCGACCAGGCCCTGTTGCATCCACACCACTTTAGCCCCCACCGCGATGGCCTCATCCACGATGGCGGGAATGGCTTCCACATTCCGGA
Source organism: uncultured Syntrophobacterales bacterium (assembly GCA_965602785.1). Taxonomy (GTDB): domain Bacteria; phylum Desulfobacterota; class Desulfobaccia; order Desulfobaccales; family 0-14-0-80-60-11; genus JBGSLA01. The sequence goes on along the minus strand of CBFDAH010000015.1, from coordinate 24,932 downwards.
AGATGTCCACCACCTCAACGGGGAAGGGGATGTCTTGCAGGCTTCGGTAGCAGGTCTCCCCCAGGATCTCTTTCTGGCCGGGGTTGACCGGGACAATCCGGTAGCCGTGCTCCTTGAGGTAGCGGGCCACCTGAAAGCTGGGGCGCTCCTCCTTGGGGGAGAGGCCCACCACCGCCACCACCTGGTAATCCTGCAAAATGGCCTTGATCTCCTCAGGTCCGGCCATAACTTCGCTCATGGTGTGCCTCCGTGGATGGGGGAGTCGCGCTCCCCCGGTCCTCCCCTCAAGGTAACAATCTTCCTCATGCCGGTGGGGTCCTAGGCTGACGTCTGGGATTCTTTTAGGGGAATGGTGTCCTCGATTTTCAGGACCATTTTGAGGTAATTGTAACCGAACTTAAGAAGTTCCAGGTCGTCTTCGTAGATGCGCTGTTGGGTGTCATCGTCCACGTTGAAGGCACTGAAGAAGCGGCTGGTGAAGATGAAGCGCCGGAACTGGTCCAGATCGTACATCACCATGTAAAAAAGGTTGGCGGTCTTCTCGTCGATGTCCGGCTTACCCACCGAGCTGCGCTTCAGCAACATGGACTTCCATTCTCGGTTCATGTCATCGTAGTAGTCGGCTCCCTGGTCTCTCTTCCAGGTCTCCACCGACCACTCGGCGTCCTCCTCAAAGCCCTTGCAGTGCTCCTCTTGGACCATGAAATAGAACTCTTCTACGCCCTCTTCCGTCACCATGGTGCCCTGGCCCACGGGATAGTAGCGACAGGTGGCGGGGCGGTCGGTATAGACCAGGCAGCCCTCCACCGGCCTGACAAAGGGGCAGACGCCTTCATAGCGGGGCATATCCATGATAACCAGGGGGAGTCCCGATTTATCGTGCACGTCCCGCCGGGTGTAGCGCTCCAGGAATTCTTGGGACGTAATTCCCAAGCGCTCTTTCAAGCGCATGATGTCATAGGGGGTGAGAATGAGGGTGGTTTTACCGCAGCAAGAAGTGAAACAGGAGACGCCCGGGTGGCAGCGAAAACGAAAGCGACTCTCGGGGGTGAGCTTCACGGGGCGCACTACCTGCAGGTTCAAGTCAACCATACAAAACTCCTTCATTTCGTAACATTTTTCTTAATTGTATCAAAAACCTCTGAAATTTCCCGGTGTGAAACCACCTGAACACGGGGAAAAAAGTTGGCAAACGAGAGTTTGTTTCTTATCCTGGGGGGGAGGTTGGTCGATAAGGAGAAGGAATAATCTTTACTCATGCCTTGTCCCCTACTTATCAAACAAGGAGGTTGATGATGCGGCAAACGAAGAAGTGGTGGGGATTATTGGGAATTCTGGCAGTCATGCTCCTTTTGCCTCCAGCCGTCCTGGCCCAATGGGGCGCCATCCAACGTGGAGTTGACGCGGCCCGCCGGGGCACGCAGCAGCAAACCACCAGTCCGGGGCGGGACGCGCCCCACAACGTGGCCAACGAGAAGGTAGGCGGCGCCGGCTTGGCCTCGGCCACGACCTTCAGGAACAAAAAGCGCCCGTTCTCTTACACCATTCCGGCGGGCTGGCGCCAAGAGTCGGGAGACCCCACGGGACAGCGGGCGGTGTTCATGAAGCCCGGCACCACCGCGTCGTTTAATTTTCACTTCACTCAGATGGTGCCGAGCTTTCCCCGGAAGGCCGCAGTGAACGCAGGTTACAAGCAGGCCATGGAGGAAAAGACCATCCGCAAGTACCTGTCGGTAAAGCGCCGCAATCAGGGGAGCGTCATTGGCTGGGAAACCATTGAGACCGCGGAAAAGGGCTCCGGCGGCTTCCAGCGCATTCAATGGCAGTGCTATGACGGGCAGAATTATTATTACTCTTTCATGGCTGCCTCCGACCCGCGGCAGTTCCAGCAACACCGGGCGGTGCTCCAAAGGATCATAAATTCCATCCGGTTTAGCCGGTAAGGTGCACTTTTTACCAAGGTCCAGGGTTGAGGGTGGCCGGGGGCGCAGGGCTCTTTCCCCCACCTCATCCCAACCTTCTCATAATAAGTGTCTCACTTTTGGGGGCATCTCAGAGGAACCTTGCACAGTTTAAGTCTGACGTTGTGAAGGAGAATGCATGCACTCCCTGAGACGGGGCACGGTTCTGATCATAACCCTCGGCCTCCTCTGGTTGGCCCCGTCGGTGGGCCTGGCCGCGTACCATGCCGGCCGGCTGGTGAACGTGGCCGCATTGCAGGGGGAGGGATCCCGGTGGGACCCGGAGACCCGCTCAGGTCTGGCAGGAACGCGCCCAGGTAATCCCGTTGATCAGCACCGGGGCGGTGTGCTCCTTGCCAAGGCCCCGAAGGCGTCCAAGAAGAAGGGGTGACGGTTGATAAGGCGGCAGAAGCCGCCCCGGAGGCCGGGAGCCTCCAAGAAGCGAAAGCCTGCCCATATGATCACCGTCACGCCCGGGTCCCCGGCTGGCGTTGCCGCGCCCAGGTCCAGGTCAAGGAGGTAGAGTTCTCCCCGGGCGGGGGTGAAGTCAGGTACTGCCGAGAAGGGAGGACCTTGAGGGCGCCCCCAGGGGTGGGCCCCTGCCAGGCAGCGCGCTATGGTTGAGGGCAGCTGGTTGTTAAACTGGGTAGCATGCAAAAGTGTATTTTCAGTAATCGTAGGCTCTTATAAATCAATATAGCGCCGCCGCCCTCTGAGGCACCTGAACTAATGGGGGCGGCGGTTTTACCTAGACATTTTTCATCGAGATCCTCAAGGGATCCTGGGAGGTTAGCCTGCGGCTGCTTTAGAAGAGACGCCTGGGCCACCAACCATAAAGGGACATGACCCCAGCAGGTTACCGCAATTGATCCCTCTCCCCCTGACCCCCTCCCGCCGGGGGAGGGGGAAATGAAGCCAGGTCTTTTCTCTAGTTGTGGCACTTTTGTAGGGGTTTCAACTTGGTATTACTAGAAGCCATTGCAAAACCTATTATTCTGTCATCCTGAACAAAGTGAAGGATCTCAACTAATTGAACATGATAGATTCTTCGCTTCGCTCAGAATGACATTTTTGGAGAATGGAAAGTTTTGCAATAGCTTTTAGAGGCGTTTTTTTATAAAAAAAGCCAAAAAAAACCGGCCCCCGCGGGGGCCGGTGGTATTTTTACTGTTGGCTAGGGGTTATTAAAATCCCCGCTCCGCCATGCGGGAGTAAAGCATGGCTACGGTGCGATACACCAGGTGGGCGATCTTGGTGTAGGGCGCATAGAAGAAGAGGCAGAAGACCGACACCAGGTGTACGAAGTAGGTGGGATAGGCCAGGGTGGCCGCGCCCAAGAGCCGGAAGACCCAGGAGAGGGCCCCGGTGATCCCTACTGCCGCAATGAGATAGATGAGCTGCCAGTCGTAGTACGTGCCGTAGCCCGCCTTTTCGGCGTTGTCCTGACGGTCCTGGTAGATCTTCCAGATGCCGAAAATCAAGAGTACGGAGCCGAGGAGGGCCAGCCACTTGAGAGGATCGGGCGGCAGCAGCAGGGTGTAAGGAGAATCAAAGTGAAACACCCACTCCCGCATGGCAGCCCAGGCGGTAACTCCAGCCAGGAAGATGAACCCGAAGACCAGCAAGAGGTGGTTCAACGCCCGGGTAAAGGTGGTCTCGCACTCCCGGAAGCGGTTGTGCAAGAGGATATCCTTAAGGACTGCCACCAGGTTTCCCAGGAGATTGCCGTGCAGCTTCACCTTCCAGGGATTGGCTTCATTCAAGTCGTTCCAATAGTTTCTGACTCCAAGTAACAAGACCCCCACGGCAAAGAAGAAGGCGGGCACAAAGATGGCGTCCACGGCCCACAGGGTGGGGAACATCTTGGAGTAGATGACTGTGCCGTCGGGGATGGCCAGGCCTTTGTGCACCATGCCTTCCGCCACCGGGATGCCGAGGATGCCCATGCCCTTAAGCCATACCAGGAGCAGGACGAAGGGCATGGCGATGAGGACGGGGAGGAACTTGATGTCCCCTACGAAGCGGGCCAGGATGGAGGGGAAGGCATACTTCTCGATGCACATCTGCCGCAAGACCCCCAGCACCTCCCCGGGCTTGGCTCCCCGGGGGCAGTGCACGGTGCAATCGGCGCAGGCGTGGCACAGCCAGATGTCCGGGCTCTTGAGGACATCTTTCAAGCCCCATTGGGCATGGAGCATCTCTTTCCGGGGGAAGGGCCTTTCATCGGGGCTCAGGTTGCACACCACGTTGCAGGTGTCGCACTGGTAACACTTCTTGGCGGTGTCCCCTCCGGCGGCGACGATCCGCTTGACGAACTGCAGATCCGGTTTAATGAGAGTTTCGCCAGCCATGGATCACACCTCCTAAATCTCTTTAAAGGGGTTGGGGCCGATCTCCTGGACCCGCTCCACGAAATCATCGATGATTTGCGGGAGCTTGTCGAATTCGGAGATGGCCAGTTCAATCAGTTGCACCCGGTCTGATTCCAGTCCCAGTTTGTCGAGGGTCTCCGAGAGCTTGGTGAGCCGGTAGGCGCAGAGCTCGCTGCCCTTGACGAAGTGGCACTGGTAATCGTCGCCGTGTTTGCAGCCCAACAGGAGTATCCCATCCACGCCCCGGGAGAAGGCATCAGAGACCCACACCAGGTTGAAGGAGCCCATGCAGCGCAAGGGCACGAAGCGGATGAGGGGGTTGAGCCTCAGCTTGTGAAGGCCGGCGGCGTCCAGGGCCGGGAGGGCGTCGTTTTCGCACACCATACCCAGGAGGCGGAGGGGCACTTCCTCCTCCTCATCTTCCATGTCGTCCTCGGTGGGCACATCCAGGGCCTTGAACATGGAGCCAAAGATGTCCACGCTGAAGTCCTTAAAATTGACGATGCGCTCCGGGCAGGCGCCCATGCAGACGCCGCAGCGGCGGCAGCGGTTGATCTTAAAGTAAGGCGTGCCCTTTTCGTCTTCATCGATGGCGCCGAAGGGGCATTCCTCAGTACAGCGTTTACACTGGGTGCAGCGCTGCATGATGGGGTCCGGGAAGGTTTCGTCCCAGGCCCGGGGATGCACCGCCATGCCCACGGCGCTGTGGTTCACCGCCTGGATGGCCTTGAGGGCCGCGCCTACGCCGTCGTCCATGGCCATGGCCATGTTCATGGGTTGGCGCACGCCGCCGGCCGCGTAGATGCCGGTCCGCCGGGTTTCATAGGGGAAACAGACGAAGTTGGAGTCGGCAAAGCCGTTAAACAGCTCCAGGTCAGGAAGCCCTGGACCCTGGCGGTACTCCAGCCCGAGGACGGGGTCGTCCAGGGTAACCGGCACCATGCCCGTGGCCAGGACCACCATATCCGCTTCGAGGGCGATATTCTCACCCAGAAGGGTGTCCTTGGCCGTGACCCTGAGCTTGGCGCCCGGGGCCGGCTCCACACCGGTGACTTCGGCCTTGGTGAGCATCACGCCCGGGTCGCTCTGGGCCTCTTTGTAGAAGAGCTCCAACTGGCCCGGGGTGCGAATGTCTTTATAGAGAACCATGGCCGCGGCGTCGGGGTTGGCCTGGCGTACATACAGGGCCTGCTTCAGAGCCGAACCGCAGCAGACGAAGGAACAGTAGGGCAGGTGATCCGGATCGCGCTGGCCGGCGCACAGAATGAAGGCCACGGCTTCGGGGGCTTTGCCGTCCGAGGGGCGCACGATCTTGCCGTTTTTGGCCATTTCCTCCATCTCGAGGCTGGTGATCACGTCCGGGGAAAGGCCGTAGCCGAGCTTTTCAAGTTTGGTGGCGTCATAAGGCTTCCAGCCCACGGCCATGACCACGGCGCCGATGCGGAAGGTTTCCTCGGAGCCGTTGGTATTAACGGTGACGTCCAGAAGGCCGGGCTGGCCTTCCATCTTCACCACCTCGGTATTGGTGAGGACCCGAATGTTGGGCTCGGCCTGCACTTCCCGGATCTTGGCGAAGGCCGGGGACTCCTGGAGCTGGGTGTAGGGGTAAGAGGTGGGGGTGGAGCGGTGCAACTTGGCGCCATAGCCGCCCAGTTCCGCCTCTTTTTCCACCAAGACCACCTGATGGTCGTGCTGGCCCGCAAAGAGAGCCGCGGTGAGGCCGGCGACACCGCCGCCGATGACCAGGATGGTCTTGTCGATCTCTTCGCCTTCGAAAGGTTCCGGGAGACCCGTCTTTTTGATCTTGGCCCCGTACATGCGGAGGTAGTCCCCCGCCAGGGCCTGAGTTTCTGGATGATTGGGCTCCTGGGTCCAGGCCACCAGTTCCCGCAGGTTAACCCGCTCCACGATGCAGCCGGGGAAGTCGAACTCCTCGTACTTCACCCGGGGGGAGCAAGCGGCAATGACCAGGCAGTTCACGCCTTCATTGGCGATGTCCTGCTTGATCATCTCCAGGCCTTCAGGGCTGCACAGGATGTCATGCTCTTTGACATTTTTGAGTTTGGCTTCTCGGGTTGCCACCTTGGTCAAGTCGGCAAAGTCCAGAGTCTCCCCAATGCCACAGCCCTTGCACAAATACGCCGCGAATGTCCGTTCTTCCATGGCTACCTCCTGCTCAGGCTGATGAGACTTTTAAGGGCGGCCCCGGTGGCGTCTTCGTTGGACTTCATGACATCCAGAGGGCTTTTCATGGAGGCCACCGCAAAGACCCCGTCGGGTAAGAGTTCGGGAATGACGAAGCCTTCGGGGGTGTAAGACAAGGGCAGCGGGAAGGGGCTCGTCTTGGTGGAGGGCACCATACCGGCGGCCAGCACCACCATATCGAAAGTTTCCTTCAATTTACGTCCGCCCAAGGTGTCTTCCACGGTGATTACCACGTTATCGGTGCCGGGCTCTTGCTCCACTTTGCCCACCTTGCCCCGGATGAGCGTAACGCCCTCATCATCCCGGACTTTCCACATGAACTGCTCGTAGCGGCCCGGGGTGCGCATGTCAATGTAAAACACATAAGCCTCGGACTCGGGGTCCTGCTCCCTGAGATAGGTGGCCTGTTTCAGGGAGGCCATGCAGCAGATGTAGGAGCAGTAGGGCAGGTGATTTTCGTCCCGGGAGCCGGCGCACTGCACAAAGGCCACCCGCTTGGGGGGCTGGCTGTCGCTGGGCCGCTGGATCTTGCCGCCGGTGGGGCCGTTACTGGCTGCCAGGCGTTCCATCTGCATGTTGCTGATGACATTGTTCACCTGGCCGAAGCCCAGGGTTTCAACCTTGCTGAGGTCGTAGAGATCCCAGCCGCCTGATAGGATGATGGCTCCTACCTGGAAGGTATGAGTCTGGGGCTGCATGTCGAGCTCGATGGCCTCGTACTCACAGGCCTCGGCGCACTTCTGGGCGCAGTCCCCGTTGCAGGCGTCTTTATCGATGACGTACTTCTGGGGGAAGGCCATGTCAAAAGGGAGGTAGGCCGCTTTGATCTTATCCAAATTGTAGTTAAAGTCGTTCTGCCGCCAGGCCGGGCAGGCTTCCGCACAGGCATGGCAAGCCACACAGCGGTCATTGACGTAGCGGGGCTTGACCTGGACGGTCACCTCATAGTCGCCGGCACTGCCGCTGACCTGGGTCACCTCCGCCATGGTGTAAAAGGTAATCCGGGGGTTTTCCCGGATACGGCGGAATTGGATCTCCAGGCCACAGGTAGGCGGGCAGAGCTTGGGAAAGTAGCGGTGGAGTTGTGCGACCCGGCCGCCCAGGTACGGCTGTTTCTCCGCAATAATGACCTGGGCCCCGGACTCGGCGGCTTCCAGGGCCGCCGTGAGACCGCTCATGCCTCCCCCGACGACCAGAATCTTGCCGTTGTCGTCGCTCACTTCAGTCCTCCTTTAGGAGCTTACCGGGGTCGGTTTTCGGTTTTCAGTTTTCGGTTTGCGGTAAACAGGAGGGGTTCCTCATCCCCTCCACCCTGGGGTCCGCAGAGGAACTGGAAGATCCATGACTGCTTTTACCAGAAACCGAAAACCGAAAACCAAAAACCATCTTAAAAAAGTGGCCGTGGTTAGGTTCAAAGACCACGGCCCAAAGCAAGACCCGGGGCTTCATCAAGAAGCCCCGGGGTGGATGCTTAGGTTTTACTTCACCAGTTCCTTATAGGGCTCGGTCTCGAACTTCCACTCGTTGGTGTTCATATCATACTGGGAGATGGTGAAGACCCGCCATTTCTTATCATCGATGCTCAGGAAGTCGGAGCGGTAGTAGTAACCGGGGTACCGGCTCTCTTCCCGGAAAAGGATGTGGCGCAGGTGGGCCTCACCGGCCAGGATGCGGTGGTACTGCTCCCAGGCCCGCATGAGCTCGTGGAGGTCGGACGCGGCCATGTGCTGGGCGTCTTCCTTCAGCATGGTGAGGCGCTCCAGGGCGATGTTCAGCATCTTTTCGTTGGTCATGTACATGGTGGCGATGCCGCCCACATACTCGTCCATGATCTTCTGGAGGCGGGACTGCACCTGCTTGGGCCGCAGGTAGTTGGGGTTGATGTCCGGCGCGGTGGTGTAGTTCTTATGCTTCTCGAAGATCTCGAAGGGCAGGTAGATCTGCTCCAGGAGTTCATCGATGTTCTGGGCGGCCTCGAGCTTGTCGTCCTTGTGGTCCAGCATGAAGGCGATGGCGGCCTTGGCGGCCATGCGGCCCTCAGCGTGGGAACCGGAGGAGAACTTGTGCCCGGAGGCGCCGACGCCGTCACCGGCGGTGAACAGACCCTCGACGGTGGTCATGCGGTCATAGCCCCAGAACCAGCTATCGGGGGAGCCCAGGTAGCCCTTGGAGGGACCGGAAACCCACAGACCGGCGCAGCCGGCGTGGGAGCCGAGCAGGTAAGGCTCGGAGGGGATGATCTCCGAGGGCACCTTGTCGGGCTCCATGTTCATGGAGGCCCACAAGCAGGCGGCAGAGATGGACATGTCAAGGAAGTCTTCCCAGGCCTCGGCTTCCAGATGCTTGAGCTCTTTCTTGGAGAGGACCTTGGCCAGTTCCGCCATGGCCTTGTCAGTGTGCATCATGATGGGGCCTTTGCCGTCCCGCATCTCGATCATGGCCGCATGGTTCCGGAGGCAGGTGCCGGGGGAATCGGCATAACCAGGATATTCCTTTTTCACCCGGTCCCAGTTCTTTTCCATGTAGTCTTCGTCGTAAGCGTTGGTGGCCTTGGCCTTAAAGAACAAGAACCAGGCGCCTACGGGGCCGTAGCCGTCTTTGAACCGGGCCGGGACGAAACGGTTCTCCATGAGAACCATCTTGGCGCCGATTTCCGCGGGCATGGCGTAGGTGGAGCCGGCGTTCCACACCGGGTACCAGGCGCGGCCCTGGCCTTCCGCCACGGACCGAGGCCGGAAGACGTTCACCACGCCGCCGCAAGCCACGATCATGGCCTTGCACTTGAAGACGTAAGCTTTGTGATCACGCACGCTAAAGCCCACGGCGCCGCACACCCGGTTGGGGTCTTTCTTGTCGGTCAAGAGCTTAACGATGAAGACGCGCTCGAAGATGTTGTCGGTCCCGAGGGCGTTCTTGGCGGCCTCACCGACGATGACCTTATAGGACTCACCGTTGATCATGATCTGCCAGCGGCCGGAACGGCAGGGGTTGCCGCCGTCTTTCAGGAGAGGAATTTCCTCGTCTTTGGCCACCTGGCCGTCCACGGTATGGCCTTCGGCGTCCTTTTTCCAGATGGGGAGGCCCCATTCTTCGAAGTCATGCACAGACTGGTCCACGTGGCAGCCCAGGGAATGGACCAGGTCTTCCCGGATGATGCCCATGAGGTCGGTGCGGACGTACTTGACGTAGTCGTCCACGGGGTTTTCTTTACCAACGTAGGTGTTGATGGCCGACAGACCCATGGCCACCGCGCCGGAGCGGTCTACCGCGGCTTTGTCCACGAGGGTGACCTTGAGGTCCAGGCTCTTGGCCCAGGCAACAGCCTCAACCGCGGCGCCGCAGCAGGCCATGCCGCCGCCTACGAGGAGGAGATCGGTCTCGATGGTCTCGACCGGCGGTTTTTCACAGAACGACCATTTACAGAATTCTTTTTCCATTATTTACATCCTCCTTGAAATTTCGCAGCGAGACAAATCTTACTTTTCCCGGGCCGCGCCGGTGTAAAAGCCGGTTTTCTTGAGGTCAGCGGTATCGCTGGGCATGGTTTGGCCTTTGAAAGCGTCAATGGTGCCTTCCGCCGTGGTGCGGGTGGGGAACCTGAAGCGCTTGATGGTCTTCTGGTTCCGGAACTTGATGGTCCACATGATGTTGTCTGTGCCCCTAAGGGGGATGGTGCTGGAGCCCAGTGGCATGATGTCCGCGTAGTGGCGGACCTCAACGGCCTGCACGGGGCAGATCTTCACGCAGTTGTAACATTCCCAGCACTGCTCCGGTTCCTGGTTGTAGGCTTTCATTAGTTCATGATCCAGGACCATCAGATCATTGGGGCAGATGTACTGGCAAGCAGTTCTGTCCAGGGCTTTGCAGCCGTCACATTTTTCCGTGATTACAAAACTTGGCATGGTTTTTAGACCTCCTGAATTAAGGTAACTGAATGTTGTTAGCCAGTATGCCTTTCGGGAGCGCCGCGGCGCGGCGTCTCCCGATTTATCTATGCGACTCCGCCCGCAGGCGGGAGTTCACTAAATTATTTTTTTTCGTCAGCGCCGGTGGCGAACTTGTGCAGCTTGATCTCCACTTTTTCGGTGAGGCCGGCGTAATACTCACGCAGCACCTTCAAAACCTCGGGACGGCTGAAGTCCGCCGGAACTTCCCCGCCCTCGGAGAGCATCTTGCGGAGCATGGTGCCGGAGAGAAGCAGCCGGTCATCCTTGCCGTGGGGGCAGGTGCGCATGGAGGCCATGCCCCGGCACTTTTTGCAGAAAAAGGTCCAGTCTATGTTCAGGGGTTTGAGCTCCAGGGCATCCTTGGGGATTTCCGTAAAGATCTTCTGGGCGTCGAAGGGGCCATAATACTCGCCCACACCGGCATGGTCACGACCCACGATGAGGTGGGAGCAGCCGAAATTCTGCCGGAAGACCGCGTGCAACAGGGCCTCCCGGGGACCGGCGTAGCGCATGTCCAGAGGATAGCCGGCCTGGATGACGGTGTCTTTGACAAAATAATGCTCGGTCAAGACGTTAATGGCCTTGGTGCGGGTTTCCGCCGGAATGTCGCCGGGTTTCAGTTTCCCCAGGAGCTGATGAATAAGTACGCCGTCGCAGACTTCCACGGCGATCTTGCAGAGGTACTCATGGGAACGGTGCATGGGGTTTCTGAGCTGAAGGGCGGCGATGGTGCTCCAGCCCTTCTCCTCAAACAGGCGCCGGGTTTCCGCAGGCCGCATGTAAAGGCCAGCATATTCTGTGGGGAAGGGGCCTTCGCTCCAGACCTTGACCTTGCCGGCCAGATTGACGTCGGCCTGGCCCATGACCATGCGGACGCCGGGGTGCTCCATGTCTTCGGTACGGAAGACCTGCTTGCACTCATGGACCTTGTCGATCTTGTACTTCTCGGTGACCACCATGGTCCCCATGCGCTCTTCCGTCTCTTCATCCACCAGGAGTACTTCCTCGCCCACTTTGATGGAGTCGGCCTTGCCCTGGCTGGTGGAAAGCGTAATGGGAATGGGCCAGAAGGTGCCGTCGGCCATCTGATAATTGTCACAGACGCCCTTCCAGTCGTCATATCCCATGAAGCCATCAAGGGGGGTGAAGCCGCCGATGCCCAGCATGATGAGGTCGGCGGTTTCCCGGGAGGTCATGGTGACCGCGGTCAAGTCCTTGATCTTCTTCTTTTCTTCAGCCACCTCGGCCGGGGAAAGCAATAAGGGTTTTAGTTTCTTTTCTTTACCGTGTGGGTTTACCAGAGCCATCTATTTTCCTCCTGCAGGACAAAGTTTTTGCCGGCTTTGCGTGTAAAAATAAGTGAATTTTTTCACATATTGCCAAGAAATAAAATTAATCTAGAATGAAAGCAATGTCAATAGAAAATTTTCACAAAATTTGGGGCTGATGGGATAAGGATTTCACGACAGAGGAGGGACCTCCACCAAGTAGCTCAGGGTGCTTTCCTGACGGCCTCTCAGGACCACGGACGGTCCGGGTTTCAGGGAAAAATTACCCTCCACCTCCCGGTAAGTGGCCTCCCCGATGACGATGGGGGCCTCCTGGTCCCGGGCCACCTCGAGGAGGCGGGCGGCCACGTTCACCACGTCCCCGATGATGGTGAACTCCATGCGTTTGTGGGAGCCGATGTTGCCTACGATGGCCTCCCCGGTGTTGAGGCCCACCCGGATTCCCTGAATGGGCATGGACCCCTGGACCTGCATGGTGCGCAGGCGCTGGTGCATGTCAACGGCGCAAGCCACGGCCTGGCTGGCGGCCTGGGGCACTTCCAAAGGCGCCCCGAAGAAGGCCAGGAGGCCGTCCCCCAGGAACTTGTCCAGGGTGCCCTGGTGCTCGAAAACGATGTCCACCATCTGGGTGAAGAAGGTGTTGAGCATTTCCACCACATGGGCGGGGTCCATCTTCTCAGAGATGGAGGTGAAGCCCCGGATGTCGGCAAAGAGCACCGAGAGGTGGCGCCGTTGGCCCCCCAACTGGAGGCTCTCCGGATTTTTCAGAATTTCCTCGGCCATGGCGGGGCTGACGTAGCGGCTCAAGGTCTCCCGGAGCAGGAGGCGCTGTTCGTAGAGGCGCAGGCGGCTCCGCAGGCTGGCCTCGTGGCCCGCTTCCTCCTGAGCGATCTCCTTAAGGAGACGCACCATTTCCGGGTCGTCCGCCTCCTCGGCCAGGGCCAGGTAACTGCGCCGGGCCTCCATCTCATGGGAGATGGCCAATTCGATGGCCTGGAGAATGTTCATTTCCATGTAATTCTCCCTTAGCAATTTTTTATTATACTGTAATTCTAATTAAACTTCATGGTGCTCTAAGTTTTTCCGGCCTGGCATCCATATTTTTAAGAAAATTCTTGGGTTGGCCATGCTCCGGCGCGAAACTTTTCTTAACAAGAGGTCAAAGTACTTGGTTTTTAGAGGAGGGGGCCAGGGGTCGCGGACGGCTAACCCCTTTCCCCACCATAACGACTGTAAGGGAAAGGGCTGCGGTTTCCCCTTGCCCCAGTAGGGAGGAATTATGTCTCCGAGCGATCTGGTGGAAATTGTGGTCTACGACGCGCCGACAGCCAAAAAGAGCGGCTGCGATTGTGGTTGCGACCATCAGCATGACCACGGCCACGGCCACGGGCACCACCACGGCGATTCTTTTGACAAGATCACCACCGAAATGCAGACCCGGGCCCTGGCCCTGACCCTGGAGAGGGCCTTTCCGGGGAAGGTCAAGGTGGAATACATTAACGTACTGCAAGACCCCCGGGGGCCCAGCCTCCCCCAGACCAAGCTCCTGGGCTCCCTCACCTACCCGCCCCCCCTGGTTTACGTAAACGGCCAGGGCCGCTTCGCCGGGAGCCTGCCCGTGGAGCGCATCCGGGAGGAAGTGGAAAAAATCCTGGCAGCCGAAAGCAATTGAGCCGGGGAGTAGGATTTTATTCATTGGCCGGTTGTCCTGCCAGCGGCCGTCAAGCGAGCAGAAGTAGGCAGTGTGTCTCAGGCGAAAGGAAATGAAATGTCGGTAAGCCCAGAGAAAGGCTGGAGTCCCTACCTGGCCGGAGCCCTGAGCGGCCTGGTCAGCGTGTTTTCCGTGTGGCTGAGCGGCAAATTTCTGGGGGCCTCCACCACCTTTGTGCGCACCACTGGCCTCTTGGAAAGCCTGGTGGCTCCCGAGCGGGTGGCCGCCATGCCCTATTTCATCAAAACCGTGGTGCGCCTTGATTGGCAGTGGATGTTTGTGGCGGGGATTTTACTGGGCTCTTTGGCGGCGGCCAAGCTCTTTGACGACTTCCGCTGGCAGGCCGTGCCTCCCATGTGGGAGCGGCGGTTCGGGGCCAGTGGAGTCAAGCGCGGCCTGGTGGCTTTTGGGGGCGGTGCGGTGGCTATGTTCGGGGCGCGGCTGGCCGGCGGCTGACCCAGCGGCCATGGGCTGAGCGGTTCGCTCCAGCTGGCGGTCAGCGGGTTTGTGGCGCTCATCTGCTTCTTCCTGGGAGGCATCGTCATGGCCCACCTCCTGTATGGCGGGAGGGAAAAGCCTTGAAAATGCTCATTTACGGCCTCATCACCGGCGTCCTCTTCGGGTTTTTCCTCCAGCGCGGCCAGGTGCTGCGGTATGACAAACAACTGGGCGCGCTGCGCCTCCTGGACATGACCATCGTCAAGTTCATGCTCACCAGCGTCCTCACCGCCATGGTGGGGGTCTACCTGCTCCACGACCTGGGCCTGGCCAAGCTCTCCGTCAAGGCCACCGTGCTGGGGGGCAACATCATCGGCGGGCTCATTTTCGGGGTGGGCTGGGGTCTTTTCGGCTACTGCCCGGGCACTGCCATGGGGGCAGTGGGGGAGGGGCGCTGGGGAGCAGTGTGGGGCATTCTCGGCATGCTCCTCGGGGCCGGCCTCTTCGCTGAAGCCTACCCTTTTCTCAAACAAACGGTCCTTACCTGGGGCAGCCTGGGAAAAATCACCCTGCCCCAAGTCCTGGGAGTGAACCACTGGGCGGTCATCCCGTTCATGATCCTGGCCGCCCTGGGCCTGTGCGCCTGGTTTGAAAAGAGGGGCTTGTAGATTTGTGGGGGGAGGGCCAGGGACCTGAGGCCCCTGCCCTCCCCTCGAAATCAGATACCTCATCCTACAAAAATGACAACACGACACATCATCACGCTGCTTACCGACTTCGGCATACGCGACCCCTATGTGGCGGTCATGAAAGGGGTCATTTTAGGTCTGAACCCCGAGGCCGTTCTGGTGGATTTGACCCATGAGGTGCCTCCCCAGGACATCCTCGCCGGGGCTTTTTTGTTGGCCGAGGCGGCGCCGTATTTCCCCCCCGGGACCATTCATCTGGCGGTGGTGGACCCCGGGGTGGGGACCGCCCGCCGGGCTCTGGCGGCCAGGGCCCAGGGGCAGTTCTGGGTGGGGCCGGACAACGGCCTCTTCCACCTGGTTTTTGAGGAGGGGGGCACCCTGGACATCGTCTCTCTCGAAAATAACCAGTATTTTCGGGAAACCATATCCCCCTCCTTCCACGGCCGGGATATCTTGGCGCCGGTGGCCGCGCATCTTTCCCGGGGCGTGCCTTTGGAGGCCTTCGGCCCCCCGGTCACCGACCCGGTGGCCCTTCCCTGGCCCCAGCCGGTTTTTAGCCCGGAGAGCGTCTGGGGGAAAATCATTTATATTGACAGGTTCGGCAACCTGGTGAGCAATATCAGGGGAAAAGACCTCCTGGCCTGGCTGGGAGATAAGACCCCCGGCGTGACTCTGGGCTCCCTGACGCTGAGGGGTGTGGCCCGCACTTATGGGGATGCTGCGCCCGGGGAGTTCCTGGCCCTGGTGGGGAGCCACGGGTACCTGGAAGTGGCGGTCAACCTGGGGAACGCGGCCCGCGGGTTGGGGGCGGGAAAGGGCTGGTCCCTGACCGTGGTGAAGGGGTAAGTCGTTTTTCCTATTTTCTCCAGGTACTTCCCTATGGTATGGTCATAGGGCCGGAGGTGGAAACAAGCTTTACCCAGGTGAAGACCCCTGGGACGCTACCCCCACCCTTCTCAAATCCCCTCCGTAGATCGATTTGCCCCAAAGGGCAGCCCGGGCTTTCAGCCGGCGCGGCATGGTCGAGATGCCCGTGCTACCGAGTTTTGATTTATCGCTTAGGGAAGAGGTCTTGAAGTCCCCCCGTTCCCCTTGCCCAGGGTAGGGGGCGGCAAGCCTTGGTGTTCCTAACGACAAAGTTGCTATCCAATCAGGTAAATTAAGAAGATACCGGAGTTCACTTTTCTTTATGGTTGGTGGCACAGGCGTCTCGCCTTTGGGAGCGCAGGCTGAAGCCTGGGGCTCCATGATTTTTATCCCTATGAGCGTAGAGAAAAAAATACCCATTGATGGGGGCAGCGCCTCTCAGCCCTGGCTGATGAGGGGTCGGGGGTATTTTCTGCTCCTGGCCGGGTTCAGTGTGCTGCTGGTGGCCGTGGTGGGCTATGCCATCGGGGTGGGGCCTTACAAGTTGAGTTACGGCCAACTGTTCGACCTGGTGCGGCGCTGGGCCGCGGGTGATACCCTGAACTCGGCTGAGGCCACGGCCCTGGCGGTTATCTTTCACATCCGCCTGGCCCGCATTGTTCTGGCGGGCCTGGTGGGCCTGGGGCTCAGCCTGGCGGGCGCCGCCTTCCAGGGTTTGCTGCTCAATCCCCTGGCCGAGCCTTTCACCCTGGGGGTGGCGGCGGGTGCGGCCTTCGGGGCCTCGCTGGCTCTGAGTTTGGGTCTGAGCGGCGCCCTGTTGGGCTCCCTGGGGCTGGTACCCCTCCTGGCCCTCCTGGGCGCGGCGGGGGCCCTGGGCCTGGTGCTGGCCCTGGGGGCCATGGCCGGGGGTATCCATCACGGCACCCTCATCCTGGCCGGCGTCATCGTCAGCGCCTTCCTGTCCTCGCTTATCAGCCTGATACAGTTTATGTTCTCGGACAGCCTCTCCACCATCGTCTTCTGGATCATGGGGAGCTTATCGGCCCGGGGTTGGGGCCACGTGCTGTTGGCCTTTCCCTATGTCCTGGTGGGGAGCCTGTTTCTCTTCCTGTATGCCCGAGAACTCAACATCCTTACCCTGGGGGACGCTCCGGCCCGGCAGTTGGGCCTGGCCGTGAGCCGGGTGCGCCTGACGCTCTTGTTAGCCGCCTCCCTCATCACCGCGGGTGCGGTGGCGGTGTCCGGCATCATCGGCTTCGTGGGGCTCATCGTGCCCCACCTGGTGCGCCTTCTGGTGGGGCCGGACCACCGGCGTCTCCTGCCGGCCGCGGCGTTGGTGGGGGCCACGCTCCTCATCGCCGCGGACACCTTGGCCCGGGGACTTCTCCCCTACGGCCAGGAAATTCCGGTGGGCATTATCACGGCCCTCCTGGGGGGGCCCTTTTTCTGCTATCTCCTCAAGGTGACCAGGGGACAGACCCTGCTTTGAACTCATCTAGGGTAATCCTATGATCCGGGTGGTAGACCTGACCGTGGCCTACGGCGAGCGGATAATCCTGGAAAACCTGGACTTCCAGGTGGCGGCGGGGGAGTTTGTGGGGCTGCTGGGCCCCAACGGCTCCGGCAAGAGCACCCTCTTGAACGCCATGACCGGCCTGGTGCCCCTGAGGTCGGGTCAGGTGAATTACCATGGGACCCCCCTCTTGGACTGGCGCCCCCGGGACCTGGCCCGCCAGGTGGCCGTAGTGCCGCAATTCACCTGGATAAACTTTCCCTTCACCTGCTTCGAAGTAGTGCTCATGGGGCGCCACCCCTACCGCCGGCGTTTTCAGGGGGAGGACCCGGCGGACCTGGAGGCCGTGCACCGGGCCATGGCGGAGACCCACACCACAGAGCTGGCCTCTCGTCTCATCACCCAGGTGTCAGGCGGCGAGCGCCAACTGGTGGTCCTGGCCCGGGCCCTGGCCCAGGCCACGCCCATTTTATTTCTGGACGAAGCCACCGCCTCCCTGGACGTGCGCCGGAAGCTCGAGGTCTTCGACCTCTTGGCGGACCTCAACCGCAGCCGGGGCCTCACGGTGCTGGCGGTAATGCACGACATCAACCTGGCCACCCAGTACTGCCAGCGCCTGGTTTTCCTGAAAGACCGGGGCATTTACCGGGACGGCGACACCTTTTCCGCCTGCCAGCCCGAAGTCCTGGAAGCGGTGTATGAAACTCCGGTGCTGGTTGAGACCCACCCGGCCACGGGACGACCCTGCGTGCATTTTTTACCGAGAAATCTTGGGGGAGGGGACCAGGGAGCACAGCCCCCTGCCCCCTCCCCCAAACCCCCTCCCCCAACCCCATGAACATGGACATTTTAACCTTAAGCGCAGAGGTTCATCGCCAGAGGCAGGGGCGCGGTCTGCTGCTGCTGTTGGACTATGACGGCACCCTGGTGGAAATTGCGCCCTGGCCGGGAAAGGCCACCCCCACCCCCGAGCTTCTCGAAGTTTTAGAGAGACTCACGGCCATAGAGAACTTCGAAGTAATGATCATCTCGGGCCGTCCCCTCCGGGAATTGCGGGCTTTACTCCCTCTTTCTGACCTCAATTTCGTGGGGTCCCACGGGGGAGAAGGCTGGGTGGCGGACCGGGATTGGGTGAGAAGCGGAACGGCTAAGCTCGCCGCCAAGCCGGAAACTCTGGCGAGAGACTTGACGTCCCGCTTGGCGGGGCTCAGCGGCTGGCGCCTGGAGCAAAAACCCCAGGGAGTGGCTCTCCATTACCGGGAGGCCGCGCCGGACCAGGCCGCCCGCCTTCTGACGATTTTGGACAAATGGGTCCAGGAGGTGGTGAACTCCGGTCCTTTTGAAGTCATCTGGGGCCGCAAGGTGATGGAGGTTTTGCCCCAGGGCGTCTCCAAGGGCGCCGCCGTTTTGGAAATCCTGGCATCCGCTGGATTTTCCCACCTTTTTCCGGTATATTTAGGGGACGATACCACCGACGAAAGCGCCTTTCAGGCCCTCAAGGGCAGAGGCTTGACCATCAAAGTAGGGACTACCGGTACGGTAACCGCGTCGGACTATTTTCTAAAAAATCCTCCGGCCGTGCTCACCTTTTTAACCTCACTGACGCACTCGGAGGAGAACCAACCGAAAGGGTGAAGCCCGGATCGGCTTGCCCCTGACCTCTGTGCCACAGTTGGCATAGACGCCGCCGCCACTTCCTGCCGCTTCGGGATTCCCTCACCCTGACGACATTTTCAGACCAACCCGGCCATCACCTCATGGCAGGCCGAGGCTTCCAGGAAGGGAGATCATATGCTTTGGGACAAGGAACGCCTGAAGGGTCTCGTCCAAGATAAGCTGAAGGACTACCAGTTGATCCTGGTGTCCAACCGGGAGCCTTATATGCACGTGTACCGGGGCGGGGAGGTGGAAGTCATCATGCCGGCCAGCGGCATGTCTATTGCGCTGGACTCCCTCATGCAGACCTGCGGAGGCACCTGGGTGGCCAGCGGCAGCGGCGAAGCCGACCATGAAGCCATGGCGGGCCAGGATACCATCATGGTCCCTCCTCAGGACCCCAAGTATCGGCTGCGCCGGGTGTGGCTCACCCGCGAGGAGGAACTGGATTACTACTACGGCTTTTCCAATGAAGCCCTGTGGCCCCTGTGCCATATCGTTTACATCCGCCCCCAATTTGTCAGCCGTCAGTGGGAAACCTACCGGGCGGTGAACCGCAAGTTCGCCGACGCCATCCTCTCTGAGGTGGGTAATAAACCCACCATTGTCTTCATCCAGGACTACCACTTCGCCCTGCTGCCCCAAATGCTCAAAGAACACGACCCCTCGCTGTTGGTCTGCCAGTTCTGGCACATCCCCTGGCCCAACTTCGAAGTGTTCCGCGTCTGCCCCTGGGCCAACGAGATCCTGGAGGGCCTGCTGGGGAACGACCTCCTGGGGTTCCACCTGCAATATCACTGCAACAACTTTTTCGACACCGTGGAACGCACCCTGGAGTGCCGGGTGAAATGGGAAAAATTTGCCATCATCCGGGCCGGCAAGGAGACCTGGGTGCGCCCCTTCCCCATCAGTATTGATTTCGAGCGCTTTGAAACCATGTCCTCCTCGCCCCGCACCACGGAACTCATGGAGGAACTGCGCCGCCGGTTCAACTTGCACGGCGTCAAGCTGGGCCTGGGTCTGGACCGCTTCGACTATACCAAAGGCATCCCGGAAAGGTTGCGGGCGGTGGACATTTTTTTCCAGAAATACCCCCAGTACCTGGGACGCTTTACCTTCCTGCAACTGGGCCCCATCTCCCGGGTGCACATCCAAAAATATAAATACCTGAACGCCCAGGTTGATTACCTTGAAGAGAGAATCAACAGCAAGTACCGCCAGGGCCGCTGGAAACCACTCATCGTGCACAAGGGGCACCTTTCCCAGGAGGACATCGTGCCCTTCTTCCGCCTGGCGGACGTCATGGTGGTGAGTTCCCTGCATGACGGCATGAACCTGGTGGCCAAGGAATTCGTGGCCAGCCGGGTGGACCAGCGGGGGGCCCTGATTTTAAGCGCCTTTACCGGTTCGGCCCGGGAGTTGACCGGCGCGTATCACGTCAACCCCTATCATCCCGAGGATATCGCCGACGCCATCTTCGAAGCCCTGGAAGGTGCTGAGGCAGAGCAGGCCGCCAGGATGGAGAATATGCGAAACTGGGTGCGGGAGCACAACATCTTTCACTGGGCCATGGAATATCTCATTTCACTCACCCATCTTACCCAAGAGGAGCAACTGCGGGCCCAAATCTGAGGGTGCCTTCCGGTTCCATGGCTTCTACTTTTCTAAACTTTTTCCGTGACTCCTGGTGGGTCTGGATTTTCTTGGGGGTGGCGGCCCTCTGGGGGACCTCCCTGGTCCTCATGCGGCGCTGGGCCAGGCAGAGTCTGTTGGCGGCCCTGGTCCGGGAAGAAATCAGGCCCGAGGAGCTGGAGATCAATCTGCCGGACCCCCGCCCCGAGGATGAAACGGCTCTGGGCCTCCTCCGGGACCACCGCCGCCGCTACCTCCTGAAGCTCTGGCCTGACACCCAGTTCAGTTTTACGGCGCTCAACGACCTCTCCCAGGCTCTGGTGCGGGAGATTGCCGGAATTTATCATCCGGAGGAAGAACGCCCGGAACTGAAGGCCTCCCTGGCCGATCTGGTGACCCTGTACCGCCGGGTGGGGGTGCGCCTGGGCGCCTGGATGGAGACCCTGCCGTTCCGCCCCCTGAAGGACGTGGACCTGTCCACCGTTTTGTTCCTGCATGACGCCTACCAGAAGGTCAAGGAGCATCCGGTCTACCAGTTTCTCAGACGCCACCACCTGTACCGGGTGGCCAACTGGGCGTGGGCGGCGAAAAACCTGGTCAACCCCTGGTACTGGGGCAGACGGGCTGCTTACACCGGCAGCCGGGAAGTCCTGTCCCGGCTTTTCCTGGCCAAGGTGGTCACCGTGGTGGGGGAAGAGGCCATCCGCCTCTATAGCCGGCGGTCTCCCAATTTAAGAATAGTCCGGCGCTACCAGGTGGGCGTGCAAGAACTGCTCAACCTGGCCCTGGAGGAAAATGGCGACCTGCCGGGGGAGGCGGCCGCCTATATCCTGAAGCTCATCCTCAAAGCCCGGGACCTGGAAGACCAGGAAAAAGTGGCCCTTCTCAAGAAACTGGCCCGACCCCGGCAGCAAAAAAATGACCTGGGGAACCTGGAGCCGCCAGATAAAGACGCCATAAAAGGCTGGCTGAAAGGTTTGGTGAAAGCCTGCTGGACCGGCCCGGAACAACAAGACCGCTTACGGGGGGTGTGGGAGAGATGTAAATTTGTGGGGGGTGGGCCTGGGACCTGTGGCCCCTGCCCCCCCCCCACACCCCCCTCCCAACCCGCTTAAGGGCCGTGAGAGTCGCTGCCTGCGGCAGGAACTCTCACGTTAAGTTCACCCCCTAAGGGATTGGGGGAGGGGGTGTGGGGCCGCGCCCCTTAGCCCCCTCCCCTACAAAAACCGTTTCCCCTCACTCCACCACCCGCACCCAGGTGGCCTGGGGTCCTTTATCGCCCTCTTCCTGGCCGAATTCCACGGCGATGCCCTCCTTGAGTTTCTCGAAGGCGCCTTTTTTCAGGGCGTTGGCGTGGAAGTAGACGTCGGTGCCCGCCGGGGTGGCGATAAAGCCATACTCTTCCTCCGGGAAGACCCGGGCGATCTGTCCTCGCCAGATGTGTTCCTCGTGGACTTTCACCTTTTGCTGGCGGATGCGGGAGTGTTCCCGGAGACGTCGGTCCAGGGATTTGAAGGCCTCCACGATCAGGGGCAGGACATATTCTCCCTGGCTCTTTACGGTGAGGGTGTGGTGGGGGAGGGAGGCCACCAGGTGGATTTCGAAGGCGCCATGGCGGTGATGGCCGGTGCCGATGAGTTCCACCCGGGCGTGGAGGATGGGCTCGCTGGTGTGTTTCTCCAGGCGGTCCAGTTCCGCCTCGATTTTTTCCCGCCACTCGGGAAGGATTTCCAGGTTCCGGCCTTTGATATGGACATCCCGGGGAGCCATATGGTGGTCCTCCTGTGCTAGCGTCTGAGGATGCTCTCGGGTCAGGACCGGGGGACTGACCCCTGATCCCTAACGGGCGTCCCGGCAGGCCTGAACGGCTTGGTGGGGACGCAGGAGAGATTTAAGCATACTTGAGGTGATTTGTCGATAAACACGCGGGTAAGAGGTCCCCTAAGGGAGGCTTTCGCCAGAGACCGGTCGGCCTTCCCGCGCCGGTGCCGCGAGATACCCAAGCCACTTGATAAAATGTTATTTTTTCTTGAATTTCCAGGTTTTTTTGGGTAACTTATCTTTAAACGTTATTTCTTTTAGACTAGACAATGCCCCGAGGAAAAAATAAGCTGGTCCGCCAGGGGGACCTCTATCTCATCAACGACGTCTCCCGTGTGGTGAACCTATCCCAGAAGCGCATCCGGGAGTATGAAAAAGAGGGGTTCATCAAGCCTGTTCGGGAGATGAACACCAACAACCGGCTCTATTCCCCCTTTGACGTCAGGCAGATCCAGCAAATCAACCTCCTCATCCACGAGCGGGGTTTCACGTTGGCCTGCCTGCGCAACCTCTTGGTGTTGGCCCCCTGTTGGAACATCTTCGACTGTCCGGACAAGGAAAAATGCCCGGCCTTCCAGCTGCCCTGGCGTCCCTGCTATGAAGTGCGGGAATACAAAGAAACCCTGTGCAACGGGCCCTGCGAACGGTGCGCCGTGTACCTCAACCGGGATGTCAAGAGAATAAAGATTCTGGAAAGAGTCCCATCCTCGGAATGACCCCTCCTCCTGAGCCCGACACCGTCCACCCTGGCAATCCTGCCGTTTTCAGAAAAGCCGTGGCCATCGTGGGCCACTCCAATTCGGGGAAAACTGAGCTCATCTGTCGACTGCTCCCCTGCCTGGCCGCCCGGGGCTTACGAGTGGCCGTCCTCAAGCACAGTCACCACTCTGATCTAGATCTGGGGGACGAAGGCAAAGACACCTGGCGGTACCGCCAGGCCGGGGCCCAAACGGTGGCCCTGGCCGCCCGGGGAGTGCTGCAGGTCACCCGGGCTTTCCCCGGAGAGCCGCCCCTGGAGATGGTGCTGGAGACTCTCGCCGCCGAAGCCGATATGGTTCTGGTGGAGGGCTATAAGAGCGGGCCTTTCCCCAAGGTGGCGGTTCTGGGGCCGGATGAAGGGGACGAGGCGCCTGACTATCCCCACCTTATCGCCCTGGTCAGCGACACACCGCTGAAGACCCGGCTGCCGGTCTTTCAGCCCCATCAGGGTGAAGAATTGGGGCGCTGCCTTCATGAGTTCCTCACCCAGACCTGAAGCCGCTCCTGGCTACACCGGCCTGACCGGCGCGATTCTAGCCGGAGGGTCGAGCCGCCGTCTGGGCCGGGACAAGGTGACCTTGCGGCTCGGTGGCAAACCCCTGGCTCTCTGGGTAGCCGAGGCCCTGGCGCCGGCGGTGGTGGACCTGTGGCTAGTCACCAACCATCCCCAGGAACACCTGGGTCTGGGGCTTCCCCTGGTTACCGACCTGGTTCCCTTTCAGGGACCGGTGGGCGGCCTGGCCACGGCCCTGTTCTATGCCCGCTCACCCTGGGTGCTGGTGGTGGCGGCGGATGCCCCCTTTCTGGCCCCGGCCCTGGTTGCAGCCTTGGTCGGCGCGGCTGGAAAAACTTCCCGTCCGGCCCTGGTCTGCCGCACGGCCCGGGGACTGGAGCCCTTTCCCGGCTTATATGCGGTGAGGCTTTTGCCCCGCGTTCAGGAGTTTTTACCGGGACAGCGGAGATTCATTGCTTTTTTAGAGGGTCTCCGTCCCCAGGTCTGGGAGCCCGAAGTGTGGGGCAGGTTCGACCCCGAGGGCGCCAGTTTTCTCAACGTCAACCGCCCGCAGGATCTGGCCCGGCTGGAGGCCATGGAGGCCCGGGGTCAGGGGGCCGGATTAGAATGAGCTCGGTGCACCAGGACTTTTGGGGAGAGAGGCCGGGGGGCGCGGCCCTGGACATCCCCCGGGTCGCGCCTATCCCATTGACAGGGTCAAACAGGTTAAGATACAGTTATTACTCAGAGTAAAAAATTGATTAACTGTATGGAGCCTTCCTTTCATCCCCTCTCCCTTGAGGGAGAGGGTCAGGGTGAGGGTGAAAGTTAATCTATATTCACGCTCCCAGTAATAATCATACGGTCCCATCGTCTAGCGGCCTAGGATACTGGCCTCTCACGCCAGAGACACGGGTTCGAGTCCCGTTGGGACTACCATTAAAAATTAAGGGGTTTAGGTAGAATTACCTAAACCCCTTTTCTCTTATTTCCAACCTTATTTCCAACCTATTGAATATCCTGCGGGTGCGCTCCAAGGATTTTTTAATTCAGGCTTACTGACCGCTTTTCATTAACTTATAGGTGAAAGTTAATAAACAGAATAGGTCAAAGTTCTTTTAGTTACCGTGTATTAAGTATCAATTTTACTTTTTACTTGACATTTTTTTTTAAGTATGAAACTTTTTATCCTTAGAAAAGGCTAAACTACCTTGGATGTGTCTGTGCAAACCATACTCCTTAGATGTGGCTCTAGATTTCCGTGTTTTCTGAATATGCACCACAATTTTTAAGGCTTGTGCTTAACAATCATATGGTTAAGCTTCGTTTTCCATATCAAAATATAAATAATCAGATAGCATAAAGGGATATTATAGCCCTTTTATCTTATGAATTGATGGATAGTTTATATAATCGAATATTATATTAATTTAAACGCTTAGGAGAATCAAATGGTTCGAGCTGAAGATCCTTCTTACATCCTTGTGTCAATGTGAAATCATAAAATTAAAAGATGCCCAAGTATGAGCTAACCAGTTAGATTTATCGATATTCTAACATCAAAGGGCTGGCACATAAC